>JAUIJR010000507.1 GCA_030431075.1 Polyangia bacterium
GCGGGTAACGGGCGGCCAAGACGCGCGTAGGACGAGGCGCGCTCAGCTGCGGCTGGGCGGAATCTCGTCGACCGGAAGGTGGTCGGTGTGCGTCCAGGTCTCGAAAAAGCGGACCGTCTTCGAGTCACTACGCAAGCCGATGCTGTTGAGGCGCACCTGGTCGCCGACGACCTTGGCCCCGGCCAACAACGCACCGCGGGTGACGCCCGTGGCCGCGAAGATGCATTCGCCGCGCACGATGTCTTCGAGGGTCAAGATCGCGTCTGGGTCCTCGATCCCCATGGCCAACGCGCGCTCGCGTTCGCCGTCGTGGGTGAAGGCCAGGCGCCCTTGATACTCGCCCCCCAGGCACTTGAGGGCCGCGGCCCCGAGCACGCCTTCGGGGGCGCCGCCCATGCCCATGTACATGTCGACACCGGTGTCGGGCAGGCCACAGGCCACGGTCGGGTTCACGTCGCCGTCGGTGATGAGGCTGACGCGCGCGCCGGCGAGGCGGAGCTCTTTGATGATCGCCTCGTGGCGGGGACGGTCGAGGAGCACCACGTTCATGTCGTGCACCCGCTTGCCCTTCGCCTCGGCCAGCGCGTTCACGTTCTCGCGCGGGCTCTTGTCCAAGCTGATCACCCCGCGGCCCTCGGGCCCGGCCGCGATCTTGTGCATGTACATGTCGGGCGCGCGCAAGAGCTTGCCCTTCTCGGCCACAGCCAAGACCGTCAATGCACCGGGCATACCCTTCGCGGTGAGGTTGGTGCCCTCGAGGGGGTCCACGGCGATGTCCACCTCGGGCAAGCTGGGATCGTCCGGCCCGACCTTCTCGCCGATGTAGAGCATCGGCGCTTCGTCCATCTCGCCTTCGCCGATGACGATCTCGCCGCGGGCGGGGACCCGATCGAAGGCGCGACGCATCGCGGTGACGGCACGTTGGTCGGCGCCGTGCTTGTCTCCGTGGCCGATCGAGCGGGAGCAGGCGATGGCGGCGGCTTCACAGACGCGGACGTATTCGAGGAGGAGTTTGCGATCCATGGGAGCGGGGGGCCGGCGCGAGGGGGTTCAAGCCTGGCCTTCGACGAAGGCGCTCAAGCGTTGGTGCAGCCCCTCGGGCAGGCGGCTGACCTGATTGTCCTCGAAACGGATGCAACCGTGCCGTGACTCTGCGTACATGAGCGTCAAAGGCTCCGGCAAGGGGCTCTCGCCCTCCCCCACGAAGCGATCTTCGGGCTCGACCACGAGGCGGTAGGCAAAACGCAGCTGCGCCAGCCCCAGTTTGGAGATCCCCACGTGCACGGAGATCACGTCGTCGTAGCGCGCCGGCGCGAGGTAGCTGACGCCGAGATCCGTCACCGGCAGGCCGTAGCCCGCGCGCTCCATGGCCGCGTAGACTTCGCCGAGCTCGCGCATGAACTCCACGCGCGCGTGCTCGAGATAGCGCAGATAGGTGCCGTGATAGACCACGCCCATGCGGTCGGTGTCGCCGTAGATCACCCGCACGCGCGCGGCGAGGCGCATCGGCACCTCGGGGACACGGACCCGCAAGCTGGCGCGTCCGCTCACTTGTCGATCCCCTCGCGGGGCAGGATGCGAATGCGGTCCGTCGGGCCCAGGGTGTCCGGGAAGTCGTCGAGGGCGGCCAAGGCCGCGGCCAGGTTCGACTCGAGAGAAGGCTCGGTGATGATCACCATGTCCACCGGCTCGCCCTCGGCCGGCGTGTCTTGGTTCATGCGCTTGATCGACACACCATGCGCGCCGAGGCAGCTCGCCACGCGCCCCAGGATGCCCGGCACGTTGGGCACGTGCACGACGAGGTAGTTCTCGCTGAGTTCGTCGTCGAGCGGGAGCGGCTCGACGCTGGCGATCTTGCGAAAGGCCTCGGGGGGCGGGCCCGCGTCGGCGAAGCTCATGAGGTCGCGGCAGACCTCCACGATGTCGGAGAGCACGGCCATGCCGGTGGGCATCATGCCCGCGCCGTGCCCGTAGTAGAGGCTGCGGCCCAGCGCGCGTGACTCGACTTGCACGGCGTTGTAGGCCGCGTGCACGCCGGCCAAGATGTGTTCTTTGGGCACCAAGGTCGGGTGCACGCGCATGCGCGGGCGGCCGTCGTTCCCGAGCTCGGTCACGGCCAAGCTGCGGATGACGTAGCCGAGCTCGTCGGCCATGCGGATGTCGAAGCTGCGGATCCGAGTGATCCCCTCCGTGGGGATCTTCTTGGGATCGACGCGCAACCCAAAGCTTACCAGGGTCAGCAAGGCGAGCTTGTGGGCCGCGTCGCCACCGCCGACATCCAAGCTCGGATCTGCCTCGGCGAAGCCGGCCGCTTGCGCGCGCGCGAGGGCCTCGTCGAAGTCGAGTCCGCTGCGCGTCATCGAGTCGAGGATGTAGTTCGAGGTGCCGTTGACGATGCCCGTCACGCGCACGATGCGGTCCGAGGCCAGGCCTTCGCGCAGGGCCCGAAGCACCGGGATGCCGCCGGCCACGGCGCCTTCGAAGTAGACCGACAAGCCGCGTTGCGTCGCCTCGGCGAAGATCTCCGCGCCGTGCTCGGCGAGCAGGGCCTTGTTGGCGGTGACCACATGCTTGCCGCGTGCGAGCGCCTGCAGCACCCACTCGCGCGCCGGCTCGAGCCCGCCGATCACCTCGACCACCACGCGGATGTCCGGGTCGTCGAGCACCTCGGCGACCTCGGTGGTGAGCAGCTCCGGCTCGACATCGACCTCGCGCGACTTGTCGAGGCTGCGCACCAAGACCCGCTTGACCGAGACCTTGGCGTTGAGGCGGCGTTCGATCTCCGAGCGGTTCTGCCGCAAGATCTTCATCACACCGGCCCCCACGTTGCCGAGGCCGAGCAGACCGATGTGGATCTCCCGCATGGGCGCGGACCCTACCGGGGCCCCCTTGGACGGTCAAAGGGGGAAAAAACCCGGCGCGCGGCCGATGTGCTTTGTCGCGCGGACGCGACTTGGGCCCCCCGCGTCGGGCGGGTACGCTCCGCCCGAGCCGCCGAAGGACCTTCAGGCGCAGCGCGAGTCACCATGAGCACGATCGTCGACGTTCACGCCCGCGAAATCTTGGACTCCCGGGGCAACCCCACCCTCGAAGTCGAGGTCAGCACCGAGCTCGGGAACGCTGCCCGGGCCGCGGTGCCCTCGGGCGCGAGTACCGGGGTGCACGAAGCCCACGAGCTGCGCGACGGCGACGCCTCGCGCTTTTTGGGCAAGGGCGTGCGCCTGGCCGTCGCCCACGTCAACGAAGAGCTGGGGCCCCAGATCACCGGTCTCGAGGTGAGCGAGCAAGACCACCTCGATCGCATCATGGTCGAGCTCGACGGCACGGCCAACAAGTCCCGGCTCGGCGCCAACGCGATCTTGGGGGTGAGCTTGGCCTGCGCGCGCGCGGCGGCCGAAGACTGCGGCTTGCCCTTGTTCCGCTACATCGGGGGCGCCCACGCCCGCACCTTGCCCGTGCCCTTGATGAACGTGATCAACGGGGGCGCGCACGCGGACAACAACCTCGACTTTCAAGAGACGATGTTGGTGCCGCATGGCTTCGACAACTTCGCCGATGCCCTGCGCGCCGGCACCGAGGTCTTTCACCACCTCAAAAAGCTGCTCAAGAGCCAAGGCAAGGTGACGGCCGTCGGCGACGAAGGCGGCTTCGCGCCCGACATGGGCAGCAACGCCGAGGCCCTCGAGACGCTGATGCAGGCCATCGAAGGCGCCGGCTACAAGCCGGGGGAGCAGATCGCTTTGGCCC
>JAUIJR010000508.1 GCA_030431075.1 Polyangia bacterium
CGCCTCGACGTCGCGGCGGATCCACGCGGCCTTGCGCTCGGCCACCGCGACCGCTTCCTCGTCTTCGACGGGCGGCGCGGGCGTCTCGCGCCCGAACCACAAGGCCGTGGCCGCGACCAAGACCCACGCCAAAAGCGCGATCAGGCCTCCGCTCGGTCTCGGCGATCGAGCTTCGCTCAAGGGCGCCCCTTTTTGAGCTCGGGTTTTTCTCCCAGTCGTGCCAACCCGCGAAGATGTTGGACGGCCACGAGCAGCTGGGCGTCGTCGGCCGCCTCGCGCTCGGCCGCCGACTTCGCGGCCTCGGGGTCCTCGTCCTCGGCGACGGCCGACGAGGGCGCGCCGCCAAAATCTTCGGGCGCGAGGTGGCCCGGGTTTGCCCGCTCGGGCTCGAGCTCGGGCCGCGTGTCTTCGAAGACGGGCACGGCCGCCCCCACGCGGACATCGGGCTTGATGCCGCTCGCTTGGATCATGTGATCGCCCGGCGTGTAGAAGAGCGCAACGGTGAGCTTGAGGACCGAGCCGTCGCCGAGTCGAAAGGGCGACTGCACCGAGCCCTTGCCGTAGCTGCGCTCGCCGATCACCAGAGCGCGGCGGTGGTCTTGCAGGGCGCCGGCCACGATCTCCGAAGCCGAGGCCGTGCCCTTGTTGACCAGCACCACCAAGGGGAGATCGCCGCGCGTGCCGGCCGGGCTCGCGCGGGCCTCGTCCATGATCCGCCCCGCGCGCGCGCGCGTCCGCACGATGACCCCCTTGGACAAGAAGATGTCGGCGACCGCGATCGCCTGGTCGAGCAGGCCACCGCCGTTGTCGCGCAAGTCCAAGACGGCGCCGCGCAGCGCGAGACCTCCGTCTTGCTTTGCGCTGGCTTCGAGCTCGCGCAGGCCCTGACGGATCTCGCGCGCGCTCGACTCTTGGAAGTCGCGCAGGCGCAGCACGCCGATCCCTTCGCCGAGGTAGCGGGTCTCGACCGCCGGCGCCGCGACCACGGCGCGCTCGACCTCGACGGTCTGGGCCTCGGCCCCCGGACGACGAAAGGCGAAGCTCACCGAAGTTCCAGCCGGCCCACGCATCACGCCGATCGCGTCGCGCAAGTCGGCGTAGTGGGCGATGATCTTGCCTTCGATCTCGGTGATCTCGTCGCCGGCCTGCACGCCGGCCTTGGCCGCCGGACCTCCGGGGATCACATCGCGGACGCGCAGCACCAAGGCGCGGGCGTCCCCCGGACCCGCCTCGGCTCTCGCCGGGGCGCTTGTGTCTGCATCGGCCGAATCGGTCTCGCCGGGTGCAGCCTCGTCGGGTGCGGCCTCGCCCGCGAAGTCCAAGGTCACGACCAAGCCGACGCCGCCGAAGCGGCCATCCATGTCCTCGCGCAGCATCCGCGCGTCGGCGGGGCGCAAGAAGTTGCTGTGGGGATCGAGGTGCGAGGTCAGACCCTCGAGCGCGGCGTAGATCAGCTCGCGATCATCGACCGGGCGCACGTAGAACTGCTCGATGTAGACCAAGGCGCGCGCGAAGGTGTCGAGCTTGGCGAAGCGCGAGTAGTCGCTCGGCGCCGGCACCGGTCCCGACTGCGGGCCCGACTCCGGCCCCGACCCGGCCACCGCGGGTTCGGCCTTGCCGGCCCAGGCCGCATGTCCCACGGCCCCGATCCCCATGCCGACGAGGGCGCAGGTGCTGCAAGCGAGCCAGGTGCGAAAGCGGGTCATGGGCAAAGTGTAGCGGCCCCTCCACGTTCGCAGCCACGGGCCGCCCACGCGAAAAATCGACGCGCGCGGGCCCGCCCTGCCCTCACTTGCGCGCGAGGTAGGCCGAGGGATCGATGGGTCGCTCGCCGTGGCGAAGCTCGAGGTAGACGCTGGTCCCGAGTCGCGCGTCGGGCGGCGCCGGAGCGACCCGACCCAGCGCAGCTCCGGCTTCGACCTCATCGCCGGCTTCGACCTCGATGTCGAGCAAGCGCCCGGTCAAGCTCAGGTAGCCGCCGCCATGATCGACGACGACCACACGGTCGTAGCCCGGCAAGGCGCCCACGAAGGCGACCCGTCCCGCCGCGATCGCTTGGACCTCGTGCCCAGCGCGGGCGCGCAGCTCGATGCCCTTGCGCTCGAGCTCGAGGCGGAGCTCCTTGTCGTAGTGACGCCCGAACTTGCCGATGATCCGGCCCGGCACGGGGCGCGGCAAAGAGCGCGGCTCGAGCAAGTCGAAGCCGCGTTGGCGACGAAGATCTCGAAGCTCGCGCTGCGCTCGCTTCAGCAGCTGTCGGCTTCGGCCGCCTTTGGCCTTCGCGCCCAGCTTCTTGGTCGTGCGCACCGAGGCCAGCAAGCTCGGGGTCAGCGAAGACTCGAAGCCCTCGAGGGCGACGCCCTGCACCCCTTGGGTCATCCGCAGGGCCGACAGCGCCGCCATCTCGCGGGTCGCGGCCAGCAACTCGGCGCGCGCGCGCTCCTCGGCGCGGCGGTGGACGTCGAGCTCGCGTAGGTCGTGACGCACCAGCCAACGCACCGTGCGGCCGCGCGTGATCCGGTCGGCGCTTTTTTCGTCGCGCGCACCGGGGGCCAAGTCCTCGAAGTACAGGCGCGCGAGCCCACCACGCGCGAGCTTGTACAAGGCGCGCGCGCGCTTGCGGGTCTGCCCCTCGCGCGCGTCTCGGGCGCTGCGATACGAGGACAAGCGGCGCAAGGACTCCTCGGCGCGGTGTCGCAGCAAACGCTCGGCGTAGGCCAAGGACTCGCGCTCACGCTCGAGGGCGGCCATGCCCTTGTGCAGCTCGGCCGCAGATCTGGTCAGCGCGAGCTGGCGCTCGATCGCCGCTTCGACCTGCTTGCGCCCCGCCTCGGCCGGGCGCGCGGTGCCCAAGCCCGCGAGCAGGCCGGCGAGCAGGAGTCCAACGCGAAGCGACACGCGCATGGTCTAGACCTCCACGTAGCGGGCGACGGCCGCGCGAGCCCCGGCCAAGCCGACGAAGGCGCCAAAGGCCAAAGCGATCCCGATCTGCAGGGGCGAGAAGAACTCGAGGGCACCCGCGGCAAAGAGCATGCTCAAGCCCTCCTCCAAGAAGGGACGCAACACATCGAAGGCGAGGTACAAGCCGCCCAAGGCCAAGCCGGTGCCCAGCACGCCTTGCAAGATCCCCTCGACGACGAAGGGCCCGCGCACGAAGGCGTCCGTGCCCCCGACGAGGCGCAAGATCTCGATCTCGCTGCGGCGCGCGAAGACCCCGAGTCGGATCGTCGACCAGACGATGGCCATGCAGGCCAAACCGACCAGCAAGCCCAAGCCGGCGGCCAAGTTGCGAAGGGTGCTCAACAAGCTCTCGGCTTGCTCCACCCAGCGGCCGAGTAAGGCGACCTCTTCGACCTCTTCGAAGGTGTCGAGGCGGTCGGCCAAGCGGGGGGCAAAGGCCGCGTCCACCCGCGGGTCCAAGTAGATCTCGATGCTGTCGGGCAAGGCCTCGGCGTCGATCCCTTCGAGGGCGCCGCCGTGTCCACCCAAGCCGTGCTCGAGTCGTTCGAGGGCGACCTGCGGCGAGATCCGCTCGGCCCGGCCGACCTCGGGCAAGGCCTCGAGGCGCTTGGCGAGATCTTCGGCCTCGCTGGCCGTGGTGTCCTCGACCAGATAGGCGGTCACGGGGACGTCGACGCCCCAGCTTTCGGTGACCGACTGGGCGTTGTGAAAGATCAAGGTGACCGTGCCCAGCATCAACATGCACACGGCCATGGTGCCCACGGCGATCAGCTGCACGAGGGG
>JAUIJR010000046.1 GCA_030431075.1 Polyangia bacterium
TATCGAGCCTCAGCTTGGATGTGCCACCGAGGGCCGCTTTCGATCACCCCTCGGATGAGTGGCCCGCGGGCGGTGCTTGCTTGCGGCGGGACCAAAACCAGTAGACGGGCAGGCCGGTGGCGATGACGGCCAGATTTCCGAAGAATTTCAGGGGTTCGCCGATCATGTAGTTCCCGAGCAGGAACAAGGTCGCGGCCAAAAACACCAGGGGGACCAGCGGGTAGCCCCAGGTGCGATAGCGGTCGGGGCGCACATCGCCCTCACGTTTGCGCAGCACGAAGACGGCCGCGACCGAGAGCGCGTAGAAGGGCCAGATCCCGATGACGAACTGATCGGCCAGCTCGCCGAAGGAGCTGACGGAGACGAAGATGACGCCGAGCAGCATCGACAAGGCGATGGCGGCCGAGGGCGTTTGGTGGACCGGGTGGATCTTGGACAGGCGGCGAAAAAAGAGCCCGTCTTCGGCCATCGCAAAGAACACCCGGGGCCCCGTCATCATCGAGCCGTTGAGGGTGCCGAAGGTGCTGATCATGACGGCGGCGGCCACGAAGCTCGCGCCGAGGGGTCCGAGCAGGGCCGAGGCGACGTCGGCCGCGATCAGCGGGCGCCCGTGCATCTGCTCGATGGGGACCACGCGCAGGTAGACCAGGTTGGCCAAGAGGTACAAGGCGACGACGATCGCCGTGCCGGCCACGAAGGCGCGCGGCAAGTTGCGCTGGGGGTCTTTGACTTCGCCGCTGACGAAGCCCACGTCGGACCAGCCGTCGTAGGCCCAGAGCACCGAGACCATGGCCAGGCCAAAGGCCGAGAGGGTGTTGCGATCGGCGAGGGCCTCGGTGCGCGCGCCGCTGGGCGGCGGGACTTCGCCGGCGCTGAGCACGAAACCGAGCAAGACGATGGCCAACAAGGCGCCGACCTTGAGCACGGTCGAGGCGTTTTGGATGATCGCGCCGAGCAAGACGCCGCGGTAGTTCACCAGGCCGACGATCACGATGAAGACCGCCGCGAGCACCTGCACGTGGCTCATCGGACCGACGAGGGGAGCGCCCCCGTCGATGCCGATCAGCTTCCAGGCGTACTCGGCGCTCACGATGGCGATGGCGCCGTAAGCGGCCGGGCGCAAGATCAGCAGCTCGGCCCAGCCGAACAAGAAGGCGGGAATCGGCCCGAAGCTCTCGCGGATGAACACGTACAAGCCGCCGGTGCGCGGGTAGGCGGCGGCCAGCTCGGCCAAGGTCAGCGCGCCGCACAAGGCCACGAAGCCGCCGAGTACCCAGGCCGTGGCGAACAAGGGAAGGGTGTCGATGGCCCGCGCGATCTCGGAGGGCGAGGCGAAGATGCCGCTGCCGATGGTCGAGCCCACCAGCACGGCCACGGCGCTGGCCAGGCCGAGCTTGCGCGGCAGGGTCTCGCCCCAGGGATCGGCGTCGGGCTTGGCGTCCATGACGGCCTCGAAGGGAGGGCGGCTAGTCGAACTGGCTGAAGTCGGGCTTGCGCTTTTGCATGAAGGCGGCGAAGGCCTCGCCGGCCTCGGGGGAGGTCAGGCGCTTCAAGAAAATCTCGCCTTCGCGGGTCAGCGCGCCTTCGACCTGGTCACCCAGGGCGTCGCGCAGCAGCTGCTTCGAGAGGCGCAAGCTCGCGGCGGGTTTTTGCGCCAAGGCCTGGCAGCGAGCGAGGGCGCGGGCGTGCACCTCGGCGGCGGGGAGGACCTCGTTGGCCAAGCCGGCGCGCAGGGCCGTCGCACCGTCGAAGGGCTCGCCGAACAAGAGCAGCTCATTGGCCAACAAGCGCCCGGCCGTCTTGGGCAGCATCAAGGTGCTCGCGCCTTCGGGGACGAGGCCGAGGTTGACGAAGGGCATGACCAGCTTGGCGTCCTCGGCCACGTAGACCAAGTCGCAGTGCAGCAGCATGGTCACGCCGACGCCGACGGCCGCCCCTTGGACGGCAGCCACCAGGGGCTTGGGGAAGGAGGCGAGCTCGAGCAGGAGCTGAAAGACCGGCGTGTCCGTGCCCTTGGGCGGGTTTTGGGCGAAGTCCATCAGGTCGTTGCCCGCAGTGAAGGTGCCCTCGGCTCCGACGAAGAGGAGCACTCGAACTTTGGGATCCTCCTTGGCCGCCCGCATGGCCGCGACGATCTCCTCGTACATGGCGATGGTGAAGGCGTTCTTCTTTTTCGGACGATCGAAGGTGATCGTGCAAACGGAGTCGGCGGTCTCGACGCGTACGTTGCGTTCGCTCATCGCGGGCAGCTTACGCTAGCCTGCGGCGGTGAGCGCGGGCGATCCAGCGCAGGCGAAGGCCACCACGCGAGGCCGCATCGAGGCCGTCTTTCGCACCGAGTACGGCCGCGTCGTGGCTACGCTGATCCGCTTGGTGGGGGATTTTTCGCGCGCCGAGGAGCTGGTGGCCGAAGCCTTTGCGATCGCCTTGGAGCGCTGGCCCGGCGAGGGGATCCCCGACAAGCCGGCGGCCTGGTTGACGACGGTCGCGCGCAATCGCGGCTTGGATCAGCTGCGCGCCGAGAGCACCCGGCGCCGCAAGCACGAGGGCATGGCCGCCGCGCGCAGCTTGGAGGCCGAGCCCGACTACGACGACAAGGTCGGCTACCCCGACGAGCGACTGCGCTTGATCTTTACCTGCTGCCACCCGGAGCTGCCGATGGAGACGCGGGTAGCGTTGACCCTGCGCAGCTTGGGCGGCCTCGAGACCCCCGAGATCGCGCGCGCCTTCTTGGTGCCGGACGCGACGATGGCCCAGCGCTTGGTGCGGGCCAAAAAGAAGATCCGCGAGGCCGGCATCGCCTACGAAGTCCCGGCCCCGAGCGCGATGCCGGCGCGAGTGGAGTCGGTCTACGCGGTGCTCTACCTGATCTTCAACGAGGGATACCGCGCGAGCGGGGGCTGGTCTTTGATGCGCGTCGACCTGTGCGACGAGGGCATTCGCCTGGCGCGTCTGATGGTCGAGTTGATGCCCGCGGACGCCGAGGCGCGCGGACTGTTGGCCTTGATGTTGTTGCACCACAGCCGCCGACGGGCACGACTCGACGCGCGCGGGGAGCTGGTCGTGCTCGAAGACCAAGACCGCGCGCAGTGGGACCGCCCAGCCATCGCCGAAGGGCTGCGCGTGCTCGACGAAGCCGTGGCCATGCGCGCGCCGGGGCCCTACCAGGTTCAAGCGGCCATCGTCGCCCTGCACGCCCAAGCGCCCCAGGCCTCGCAGACCGACTGGCCGCAGATCCGCGCCTTGTACCGACGCCTGCGCAGCTGGGTCGACACGCCGGTGGTACGCCTCAACGAGGCGGTGGCCATCGCCATGGCCGAAGGCTGGGACGCAGGCCTGGCTCGACTGGCCGAGCTCGAGGCCGAAGAGAGCCTAGCTGGCTATCACCTCTTGCCGGCCGCCCGCGCCGATCTGCAGCGCCGGGCCGGCCGCATCGACGAGGCCCGCGAGGCCTACGAACGAGCCCTCGCCTTGGTGAACAACGACGCCGAGCGCCGCTACCTCGAGCGCCGGCTGGCCGCGCTGGTGGCCGAGCCCGACTAGCGCGGCTGCTCGCGCGCGCCCTGACAGCCCAGGCACAAGCTCGCCTCGGGGCGCGCGCGCAGGCGGGGCCACTCGATGGCCTCTTCGCAGCGCGTGCACAGGCCAAACTCCGGGTCTTCGATGCGATCGAGGGCGCGCAGGACCGCGTGCAGGCGGCGGGTCGCCGCTTCGGCGCTGGCCAGGGCCATCTCGCGTTGCTGCATCGCATCCATGCGGGTGAGGCGGCCGATGGCGTCGTCGGGGGCGACGGGGGCCGTTTCGGCCCGGACTTTCTCGCGCTGTTGTTCGAGCTCGTCGCGCAGGCCTTCGAGCGACGTGCGCAAGTTCTCGAGCTGCGTCGCGTCGAGTCCCGCTTCGTTCATCGCCACAGCATAGCGGCTCAGCCCAGATTCTCGCGCGGATCGGGAGGCGGCGTGGGGTCGGCCGCGCAGCTGCGGGTCTCGAGGCGCTCGGGCACCGGCTCGCCGGGCGAAAAGGGAGCGGAGCAATGCTCGCGCCCGTCGACCCCGCGCGCGTGCAAGCGGACGGCGCCGCCGGGGACCCGACGTAGCTCGCCGAGCTCGGCGTCCTGCGAGCGGCCCAGCCATATGCCGCGCCAGCGCAGGGTCTGTCCTTCGACAGCTTGCACACTGCGCACGAACTCGAAGGGCGCGGGGCTTGCGTGCAGTCCGCGTCGGGCCGGGCGCCAGTGACCCTCGGCGTCGGGCACGTCCAACCATAACTCGGGCATCACGTGGCCCTCGTCGTCGGGGCGAGCGAAGCGATCGTCGAAGTCGAAATGGGGCGCGCCGTCTTCGATCTCGAGTTGGTCGAAGAGCACGCGCGCCGCGACGCGGGCCCAGTGTTTCGCCCGCGGGCCGGGGCGCAACCAAAAGCGGCGTCGGGGTCCGGCGTGGGCGGACTCGGCCGGGGCGAGGGGCGTGGCCGGTGCGCGCCAAGCCTCGAGGTGAGCGGCGACCAGGGCGGGGCCGGACCAAGGGCCAAAGAGGGTCGAGCCGCCTTCGTACTGCTGGGTCGCGTAGCCCTCGGGGGTCGTGAAGTAGGAGCCGTAGCCGTCGGTCAAGCCGAGGAGCATGGGCTCGGGCTCTCCGGGGGCGAGCTCGTGCAGGCCCGCGCGCAGCCGCTGGCCCAGGTTCGTCGTGAACTCGCCGGGCATGCTGGCCAAGGTGAGTCCGCCGATCCGGTGCGAGACCAAGTCGAGCTGCTCCGGGGTTTGCCGGGGCGGCAGTCCGATGGCCAGCCACAAGCGACCGATGGCCGGCAACTTGAGTCCTTGACCGGGGACGCGCTCGCGCTTGGCGACGGCCCCTTCGCGGTTGCGACGGCCCTGCATCTTCGTGCGTCCGTCTTCGGCTCCGGCGAACATCGCTCGACCGGGGATGGCCCGGGCGGCGACGGCGTGCCCCTCGGGCTCGGCTTCGGGCAGGCGCACGCGTCGATGTCGGTGCTCCAAGGTGGGGGCCAAGGGCGCTCCCGACTCGGGGGCTTTGGCGATGGCGCCCAAGCTCAGGCCGAGTCGGCGACCGAGGGCCTCGGTGTCCTTGCGGCTTTGCTGGTCCCAGTTGGGGGAGACGTCGCCTTCGGGGCCGTTGAAGAGCACGACCAGGGGGCGTCGATCGGCGGCGGCGAGCTGGGCCTCGGCCGTCGAACGAGCGATGGCGAAGAGATCGCCGTGGTAGGCGTCGACCTCGCGGGGCATGGCCACGGGGTGCACGGCCATCGTCGCCACCAAGCCGAGCAGACGGCCCTCGAGGTCCCGGACGCGAATCGCTCGCAAGCGCGGGTCGATGGCGTGGCAGCGATCGGGACCCTCGGGGAGCTCGGGCGCCGGTCCGCAACCCGCGAGCCCGGCGTTGGCCTCGAGGCGCGAGGCCGACTCGGGCGCGGCCATGAAGGCGAGGATGGAGCGGTTGCGGGCGACGCCCTCGACGACCCGGTGGTCGAGCTCGAGGGTCGCGGCCCGCGCCGCCGCACGTGCGCTGACGATCGAGCGGGCGACGCGCTCGACCAAGAAGGCTTCGAGCACGGGATCGAAGCCGGCTCTGGCCTGCGCGTAGCTGTTGTACATGGCCTCGCCGGCGAAGTTGCCCGGGCCGTGGTGGGTGTGCGTCGCACCGATCGAGAGGCTCTCGCGGCGCAGCTTTATCCCGTGTTCGCGTGCGAGCTGGGCGACCACGCGGTCGACGAAGGCGCCGGAGACCGCCCAAAGATCGCAAGCCACCAAGACCAGCTCTCCACCGTCGGGGGCGCGCAGGTAGATGGCCCGGGCTTCGAGTTCGCCCCAGGCGGCGACGCCCGTGGCCGACTCTTTGGCGTGTCCGCCCAGCGGGACCCCGGGCGGTGGGGTGATGACTTCGCGTCCGAAGCCGGCGAGGAAGGCCCGGGCTTCGTCGGGAGAGGCCTGCGCCTTCGGGAGCTCGGCTGGCGATGTGGGCTCGGTGCCCCAGTCGCGATCCAGGCGGGGGCAGGCGGCGAGCAGGCACGCGGCCGAGAGCAGGGCGAGGCGGCGTCCCGCGTTCACGCCGCACGCTAACAAAAAGGCAGCCCGTCGCGTGACGGAGCTGCCTTGGGTGACCGGTGTCGGCGCGGATGTGCCCGCGGCGAGGGGCGGGTCGGACTCAGCCGGCCTTGAAGCGGTAGGTGTAGGTCGCTTCGGCGGGGGCCATGTCGCCCGGATCGAGGGCGAGGCCGTCGATCGAGGTGGCGATGCAATCCGAGAGCGCGGCCGGAGCGGTGCTCGAAGGATCGACCGCGACGTCGGTGATCGTGCCGGACTTCTTGGCGACCTTGAAGGTCACCACCACGTCGCCCGAGACGCTGGGGTCGCTGGCGAGTTGGGCGTCGTAGCAGCTACGGATGTCGCCGTTCTTGGTCTCGAGCTCGGCGCGCACGTCACGGGTGTAGTCCTCGGTGCTGCGCAAGATGCAGCCCGAAGCGAACATGGCGGTGCAGATGGCGAAGGTCGTGAATCGCTTGATGTGGGTCTTCATGATGAACCTCCGTGTCCTCAGTTGCCGGTCTCGACGGCTTTACGCTCGCCCGTCTCGGGGTCGACCTTGTAGGTCTCGGTGATCTCCTCTTGCTCGACGATCTTGAACTCGACGCGGCGGTTCTTGGCGCGCGCTTCGTCCGTATCGGCGGTGTCGAGGGGCTTCTCCTCGCCGTGGCCGACCGAGGTCAGGCGGGAGGCCTCGACACCCTTGTCGGTGAGGTACTTCACGACCGAAGCCGCGCGGGCCTCGGAGAGCTTTTGGTTGGACTTGTTGGAGCCGACGTCGTCGGTGTGGCCCTCGACGGAGACCTTCTTGATCTGCGGGGTGGCCTGCATGATCGAGACGATTTCGTTGAGCAGGCCGTGCGAGGCCGCCTTGATGTCGGCTTTCCCGAATTCGAACTGGATCTTCTCGTGAATGACGATGGCGTCCTTCGTCACCTCGACGAGCTTGGGCTTTTCGGGCTCGGGCTCGGGGGGGGCAGGCGGAGTGCCGCTGATGGTGATGGCGCTGGCGTCGTTGAGGATGCGGGTGCATCCCGCGGCCGGCAGGACCAGGGCGACGGCGAGCAGAGTTAGCGTTCGGGGGCGGATTCGCATGGGGATGAAACTCCGTGGGCAGCTTCGCTCGCCTGCGTCGCGGGTTCAAGCGCACAGCGGGCACAAAGTGTTTGGGGCCCGAAAGCGCCGCGTAAATGTCGGTTTCGTAGTTTTGGGCGACCGGGCGGGGAGCCGAAACTGTTGGAGGCCGCCCGTGGCTTACATCGATTACGAATCGGCGTAGGCACGCAGGCGATCTCCTAGGTCGATTTGTCCGGCGTCACCCGCCGGTAGCAAATTGACCCCAAAGGTCAGGTCGGTGCGCAGCTGGCGTAGTTGGCCGATCAGCTCGGGAGTTCGGGGACCACCTTGGGGATCGACCGTCGTCATCACGCAGCGGGTGCACGGCTTGACGGCCGCGAGGCGCGCGGACGGTCCCTCGAGCTCGCGCCACTCGTCTTCCTCCCAGGCCTCGCCGCCGTCGAGCACGAGGTTGGGTCGGTAGCGCAGCAGGTCGATCGGCCTGTGGCCGGCGTCGACCCGCCGGGCGTTGAGGGCCCGCAGCGAAGGCAGGTGCGCGGCCAAGAGAGGAAAGCCGTCGGTGAAGCCGGCGTCGCCGCGCGCTTCGGGGTCGTAGTCGGGGTCGACGGGTCGCTGGGCGCCCGGGTGGCGCCGAACCAGGCGCAGCGGGAGACCGAGCAGCTCCGTGAACCAGCTGGCCGCCGCCTCGCCCATGTCCTCGGCCTCGATGGCCTCGCCCCAGACCTCAACCCGACGCGGGGGCCGACGCGAGGCCCGACGCGAGGCGGACGCGGCCGCGCTCAGGTCGAGCTGCAAGTTTGCCGGGGCGCGAGGGTGCGAGAAGCTCGCGCGAGCCTCGTCGACCCACACGCTCGTCCGTGGGAGTTCGAAGTGTTTGCGCCCGGTGACGAAGCGACCTCCGTCGGGCTCGACGAGCATGAACTCCCGGTCGTGCCGGGCCCCGCGCGGGCCAAAGTGCAGCCGTGTACGGGCGACCGGCCGCCCACTTTTGAGCGGGTAGACGTACAGGGCGACGACGCGAAGCTCACGCATGGGCATCGCCCCCGGACCGCGAACTAGAAGTAGTAGCGGACGCCCAAGAAGATGTCGCCCTGATGGACATCGAACCAGGCGTTGTTGCGATAAATCGTGATGCCTGGGGTCCAGGCGCCCTCGAGGACGGTGTCGAGGGGGGCTTGTTGCCAGTGCAGTGCAAAGCCGAGGGCCGGCACGCGAAAGAAGATGCTGCCCGCAGCACCCCCGCCATAGCTATCGCAGTAGCGCCCGTTGCAGTAGTAGTAGCGTCGGCCCGTTCCCCAGATACCGAAGCCGATCCCGGCACCGAGATAGGGAACCAGATCCACGACCGAGCTCTTGGCGATCGTGGCGGGGTGCCACAGGTAGCTCAGGTCCCACTTGCCCGCACCGTGGTGGAGAATGCCCCAGCCCAAGTTGGACTGGATGGCGTGCGGGGCTGAGAAGAAGTACTTGAGGCTACCGCCGAGAGGGGAGCCGAGGGTCAGACCGAGACCGAGGTTTCCGCCTCGACCACGCACCTGATTGTTGGGCGAGGGGGCGGCTTGGGCCGGGGTCGAGACCGAGGCCACGGCGAAGACAGCGAAAAGTCCAAGGGCAAGGGAGGCGCGACGAAGGGGGCGACGCATGCGCCGATCTTAGAACGACTCCTGGCCGCTGCAAACACGCGTGGAACGCAGCCGAGCAATGTCAGCTTTGCGCGAGCAATCGCAGGAGCTGGTGGAGCGATTTTGCGTCCGCGCGAACACGCATGTACGCGGGCCCACGCGAATGACTTCGAACGGGTCCCTCGATCAAAAAGCGCGTGGCGGCGACTCAGTTTGCTTGCGAAAGCTGCGCGAGCTCTCGATTGACGCGCGGGTCCTCGTCGCTGGGCCGCGTCGCCGCGAGGGCGCGGGCACGATCGAGGTCGATGCGGCGGATGGCGCGAAGGCTGTGTAGACGCAGGTCGGCGTCGGCATCCTCGAGCCGCGACTCGAGGAGCGGCAGGGCTTCGGCCAGACCCAAGGCCCCGGCGCTTCGGGTGGCGCGCAGGCGCACCGAAGCGTCGCCGTCGGAGATGGCGAGGAGCAAAGCGTCGCGCAGGATCGGGCTGGGTGCGGGGCGACGCGACGCGGCGATGGTCGCCGAGAAGCGAACTTCGGGGCTCGCGTCGGTCAAGGCGCGCGCGAGCAGAGCATCGCGTTTCGCCCCCTCGGATCGGGCGAGGCCGGCCACCAGCTGGGCGCGGATCTCGGCTTCGCCCTCGAGCTCGTAGAGCACGCCGATGAGTTCGTCGATCTGTGCGCCGGTCCGCGGCAGCGCCTCGGCCAAGGCCAAACGCAGCGCTCGCTGATCGGCCGGGGTCTCGCGCAGGCGGGCCGCAAAGACGATCGCTGCGTCCGGATCGTGGAGGCTCGCGTCGTTGAAGCGCAAAAACTCCGGGTTGCGCGTCGTCGTCGGCTCGAGCGCGGCGAGCTTCGCGGCGAACTCCGGCCTCGACTGCTGCAAGGCGGCATGGGCGGCGTCCAAGCCCGCGAGATCGACGATCTCCAGCGCGCGCTGGGAAGGCGCGCTCGGGGCCGGGTTCTCGGCTTGGGTGGGGGAGAGTCGGGCCGGCGAGGCGGCCTCGCCCTCGATGCGGGGCTGGCTTGCCGTCGCGGGCTCACTCCCGTCGCAGGCGGTGAGCGCGGCCAGCACGAGGGCCAAAGTTTGGGAGCGCTTGATGAGCGTGTTCATGTCTTCGTTCCTTCCTTCCTCGGGCTCCGGTTATTCGAGCAGGTGAAGTCCGACTTCCCACCAGTTGGCGGCGGGGGTGCGGATGACGTTGGTGCCGCAGTGCACCTCGCCGAGGGCGACGTGGTAGGTGTCCCAGTTGTCCAAGAAGGTGACGTCCCAGCCATCGGGCATGCGGGCCACGAAGTCGTTGGCGAAAGCATCGCTGCTGACCCCCTCTCCGCTGCCGCGCATGAAGGGGTCGGGCACGAAGAGGGTCGGGGATCCGCTTTCGAGGTTGCCGACGATCAAATTGACGGTGCCGGGGATCAGGGCCACCGACTTGCCGGAGCAGCTGCCGAAGTTGAGCTCCTCGAAGATGGTGGGGATGTAGATGAAGTCCTCTTCGACCAAGCCGAGCTCGGCCATGAGCTGGGCCTTGAGGGGATTGAGCACGTCGATCTGCACGTCGTCGTTGTGCATGCGCAAACCGCCGTCGGTCTGCATGCTCTGGACGCTGGGGTAGTTGTAGTCGGCGCCGAAGCGCGGCAGGGACTGGCTGCCGTTCATCGCGTCGAGCAGCGCGTAGCCGGAGACGGTATCGGCGAAGAGGACCTTGAAGCCCTTGGCCGAGGTGGGGTCGGCGACGGTCGTCATGAACTCGTCGACGTGCTGGACGCACAGCCAGCTGGTGTCGATCTCGATGGGGTCTTGGATCTTCTGCGACTCCAAAAAGGCGACCATGCCCTGGTCCATGCCGCCGCCGTAGTAGATGCGACCGAAGGGGTACTCGACCCCTCCGACGGTGACCGGCGGACTGATCTCGAGGTTGCCGAAGGAGTCCAGGGTGCTCTTGGGACCCGTGCCCCAAGTCCCGATGAACCAGCTCGGCTCGTCCCCGAAGTAGTACTCGGGGAAGGCATCGAGCCCGCGGTTGCGGATCGAGTCGATGACCGTGTCCAAGCGGCGCCCGCCGGGTGCGGTGGCGGTGGCGAACTCGGGCTCGTCTTGCATCCACTGGTCGTACATGACCAAGTTCCCCGGCACGGCCGTAAAGGCCGCCCCCAGGGCACTGGCGTAGCCGTCGACCATGTCGGCGTTCGAGTTGCCCATGCTGGTCATGTAGACGTGCTCGGCCGTCTGCAGGTGGTGGTTCAAGATGAGCGGCGAGGCCAGCAAGCGCAGGGTGTCGCTGTCGATGACCTGGTCGCTGCCGTCGATGTGCTCGAGGGTCAAGGTGGCCTCGTCCAAGAAGGCCGCGAACTCGATGGTGAATGTCTCGTCGCCCCCGCTGGGGGTGAAGATGTACTCGGTGAGCGGCGCAGGGTTGCCCTCGTCTCCGAGTACGGGGCTGCCTCCGTGCCAGAGGCGGACTTGGCTGGTGGCGCCGGCGAGGCGCAAGCGCACCCGATCGTCGGCGGCGAAGCCATCGAACTTCGCCGCGCCGATCACCATGTCCCGCGGGTCGTCGTCGCTCGCGTTGGGGGCGTCGAACCAGTCGATGTTGCCGTTGCCGTCGTCGTCGTCGATGTTGGGCAAACCGTAGTGGTCGCCAAAGCTCCAGTCGGGACTGGTGCCGGTGGTGCCCGAGTCGGAGTCCTCTCCGCTCTCTCCCGTGTCCTCGCTGCTGCCGGCCTCACCACCGGTGTCGGTGCCGGCCTCGGCCTCGCCGCTTTCGCTGCTGGCCTCGGCTTCGCTCCCGCTCGCCTCGGAGGTGTCGTCGTCACTCGAAGCTTCGCTCGGGTCTTGTTGGCAGCCCGTCAGGCCGAGCGCCAATAGGCTGGCGGCACAGACCCGGGACACCCACAACAAGTGAGCGCCGGCTCCACCCTGGGGCACACGCGTTCGCAGCATCGGCCCAAGGATGCCGTTTTTTCGCTCCAAAAGCTGCCGAAACCATCATTGCGACCGTTCGAAAATGTGGGACATCGCACCAAGGATGGCGGAACGGCGTCCCAAATTCCGCGCCCAGCCGAGATCTCGGCCGGCGCACGAGGCGCGAGCCCTGGCGGGCTCGCCGCGCTCAGCTCAACCGAAGCGTCGGGTCCGTCCGGCCCAGAGCTCGCGCATCTTGTAGGCCTCGTCTTCGATGCGCGTGCGGTGCGACGCGATGATCGGATCCAAGGCGAGCTGGACCTCGTTCATGCGCTCGACGAGCAGCGTCCCCAAGCCGCTGCCGGCATGCACCGCTTGATAGTAGGCGTCGCAAACGTCGGCTTGGGCCGGCTCGAGCGCGCAGGGCTCGGGGGTGGGGCTCGCCGACTGGGTTCGCGTGCCGGGCCGCACACTCTTGATGGCGGCTTCGAGATCGCGGCCGGCCGTGAAGGCCTCGCCGAGCCAGGCGAAGACCCGCGTGAGTACGCCGCGCGGATCTTCGAGCATGCCGTCGAAGGACTGCACGTGGCAGGCGTAGCCGCGCGTCGACATGTCGGTGAGCAAGGCGAAGTTCTCGTGCCACCAGCTCAGCTCGGGGGGCATGCGCATCGCCTCGAGGGTCTGGGGGTCCTCGCCGGCTGCGCGTGTGCGTGCGTCCTCGATCGCCCACATCCGGCGCACCGAGGCGACGTACTCGCGCCAGGGACGAACCGTGGCCAAGACGCGGTCGAGGTAGGCCCGCTCCGAACGCACGAGCCCGGGAATGAAGACCTTTACGGCGTCCAGACGGGAGTCCTCGGCGCTCAGGTAGCGCCCGTCCCGTGGGTCCGGATTGGTCGCGTAGTAGATGCCCTCGCGCAGCTGTGACTCGTAAAAGCCGTGGGGGTTGGCCGAGGCAAGGTCCGCGGACCAGTCGCGGGGGAAGGCCTCGCCGATGATCGAAAAGCCGGCCGCGTCGAGGGCCTGCATCCACATGGAGGTGCCCGATCGATGCGTCCCGGTCACGACCAGCACGCGCCGAGGGTAGGCGCACTCGCGCGGCGCATCAATGCTCGCAAGCCAGGTCTACCGTGTGGCAGCATTTGCGCATGGCACCTTGGCCGCGGCCCTCCGCACGCCTCACCGGAGCGCTGGCCTTGGCTTTCACCACCGGGCGCAGTTCGCAGGCCGAGGCGGCGCCACCGGAGACCGGCAGCTCGCCCGCGCCGCAGCGGCCGACGGGGACGCCCCCGGTATTGCCCGAGCCGGCACCCGAGCCGGCACCCGAGACGCCTCCCGGGACTACGCCCGAGACGCCGGTGCTTCCGGACCCGGCCACCGAAGGCGCGGCACCGACGAGCCCCGCTCCCGTGCCGCCGCCTCAGACAGAGACGGAAAGCGAGAGCTCGGCCACGACGCAGGCGCCCGCGATCGGATCGAGCGGTGACGATTTTGGCGGCGACTTCGACACGATCATGAACGAAGAGCGCGCCGAGTTCGAAGGGGAGACGACGCCAGACGAGTCACGCAAGGCGCTGTTGCGCCCGAGTGACAAGCGACGCTTCTTCTCGCTCAACCTCGGCGTCTCTGCGCCGCTGGTCGGGGCGTTGGGATACTTCTCTTACTACGGCGCGCTCGGGGGGCCTCCGATGCGCATCGAGACCGCCGTCGGCAGTCACTTCAAGCGCAAGCCGACCATGGGCGCTGCCTTCGTCATCAGCGATACGCTGGGCGGGTTCATCAACAGCGTCCACATCGGTGCGCGTTTGCAGTGGGACAAGCCCCTGTCGAAGCACTACGCCATCTACTCCCAGTCGATGGTGACCATGGGCTTTCGGGTCAACTTGCTGAACTACGGCATCTTGCCGGTCCCGTACGGGGTAGGTGGTTTCGTCGAGGGGTCGTGGGGCGCCAAGATCTTGGTGGCCGAGCGCCTCTCGCTGAGCTTCCGCCCGGTGAACGTCGAGCTCGTCGGCGACACGCTGACCTTCGTGGGCCTCAACTGGAACGTGATGGTCGGCATGGGCACCGTGTGGTGAGAGCGGCGCGCCAGCGTACATGTAGGCCCATGCGTACAAGGTGCCCGCGGCTCCCACGGCTACTGGGGCTGCCACTTTCGCGGCCAGGCGGCGACTGGGGTATCCACTTTTGCGTGCAGTTTGCGCTCGCGCGAGCGCGCAGCTACATGATCACGAGGGCTTAGCGTCGTGCTGCGCTTTGGATCGAATGTTGCGAGGGTTGGAGTCGTGGGAGTTCGCCCGCGTCTCGTCGCCGCCTTCGCGTGGGCCAGCTTGTCGCTGAGCGCTTGCGAGCAGCCGACTTCGGCCACCGACTTCGTCGACGGTCGCGTCGAGATGAGCGAGCACGCCGCGTTTTCGACCACCCTCTACCACGAGGACGGCGAGCCGACCCTGGGCGCGAACATCTTCTATCTCCGGGTCGCCATGCCCGACCCGGACGTCGCGCCGGGACTCGGCCGCGGCGTCCCGGGCCTCGACATCAGCGTCGACGCCACGACCACCGACGGCAGTGCCGGCATGGAGGTCGCTGCCGAGGTCAGCTACCAGGGCAATGGGGTCTACCGGGTCGCGCCGATCACCTTCGATCGCGACGGTCCGTGGAACATGGACTTCGCGATCTCGGTGGGCGAGATCGACGACTCGGTCCGCTTCTCGTTTTACGTCGAGGGCTGAGCGCCGCTCAAAAGCTCGAGCCCGGTTGCTCGAGGAAGGCCAGCTCTTCGGCCGTGCTCTCGCGGCCCAAGATCCGATTGCGATGAGGGAAGCGCCCGAAGCGGACGACGATGTCGCGGTGGCGGATGGCGTAGTCGACGGCCGCCTTCGCCGACTTCGCGGCGCCGGGCTCGGCCTCGGCGGCGAGCTGCTCGAAGCGCTCGACGCACTCTTCTTGCAGGTCGACGGACTCCGCGTGCATGAGCGGCATCCACAAGAAGTAGCGCTCCATCGTACGCAGGCGATCCGCGTGGCCCGCCTCGATGGCCGCGCGGACGATGGACTGCGCCTTGGCGTCGGCGTCGTACATCTCGGGGCGGTCGCGTCGCGTGTTGCGGGTGAACTGGTCCAACAAGATCACCAGCGCCAGGCTGCTGCGGGGGGCCGCCAACCAGGCGTCGAGCTCGCCGCGCTCAGCTGCGTCGATCGCCGCGCCGAAGCGCGTACGCACCTCGGCGTCGAAGTCGGGGTCTTTTTTCCACCAGCGTTGTTGACGCTCGGGGCTGACGCTGCCGTCCTCGGCGATCTCGCCGAACCAAAAGTCGAGGACGTGGTCGGGGGTGGTCGGGGGTGCGGACACGGCTTCATTTCTCCAAAAAGGCGTCGACCGGCACGACGGAGACCCGCTCGGCGTTGACCTTCAGCGGGTAGGTGGCGATGGTCTCGTCTTCTTTCGTGACCGCCTCGGGCTTGGGGGTCTCGTAGCTCATTGGCGAAGCGGACTCCTCGGTGATGGCCTTGCGCAAAGACTCGGCTTCGCCGGTCGAGATGGCGATGGTCATCGCGCTCGGATCGAGGTGGCGCCGGATCGCATCGTTGACGTCCTCGACGGTGAGCGTGGCCATCATCTCGCGGAAGCGCTCGAGGTGGCTCCCTTCGATGCCGTAAAAGGCGTCGTCGAGGGCGTAGCCTAGGCGATCGCTCGTGTTGTCGGCGAAGTGCAGCACGTACTTGCTCAAGAAGCTGCGCGTGAGCTCGAACTCCTCTTGGGTGAGGCCTTTGTCCACCAAGGTCTCGAGCTCGCGCATCGCGGCTCGCAATGCGAAGTGGGCGTGCTGGTTGGGCAGGGTGCGGATCCAGACCTCGAAGAGCTGGTGGCGTCGGGCGACGTTCGTCGGGGGCATCTGACGCCAGCCGCCTTGGGGAAAGACCTCGATGTAGCTGTAGTCGCCATAGTTGAGGCCGCGCTTTTCTCGGATCACCTGGAAGAGGTGCGAGGAGCTGTTGCGGTGCTCGCCCAGCCAGCTGTTGGCGATCCACAGCGCGTAGTAGTCCTTCTCGCCGCGGTGGACGTCGATCGGGAAGCCGAAGGAGATCGAGGCGTCGGCGCCGGGCTTGTCGATGAAGCGCAGCTCTCGGCCCTGGAGCTCCGGGGTCTCGATGCGCGGCGCGGCCGGGGCTTCACCCTCGGGGAGCTGCGTGCGGGCGGCCTCGAGGGCATCGATGCTGGCCTCGGGGTAGCCCCCACCCAGGCCGATGACGAGGGCGCCGCGGGTGTAGTTCGCGGCGTAAAACTGCTTCACGTCGTCGAGGGTGATCGCGCCGAGTCCGGCCACCGTGCCCTGCGGCGGGTGAGCGTAGGGCGTGCCCTCGAAGGCGTAGGCGTACAAGGCCGCCTTGCCGAGCTCTTCGTCTTGCGCGTAGCGCAGTGACTTTTCGAGATAGCTCAGCCCCTCGGACTTGAGGCGGTCGAAGTCCTCTTGGGCGAAGGCCGGTGCGGTGACGGCTTCGGCCAAGATGTCCTCGTAGGCCTCACGGTGATCGAGATGGACGCGCCCCGAGAAGGTGGTCATCTCTCGATCGACGCGCGCGGAGTAGCCGGCGGCCATCGGGTAGAGGTCTTCGACGATCTGCGCGTAGGGGCGCGTCTCGGTGCCGCCTTCGGCCAGCATCTGCGCCGTCAACCAGGCCAGTCCCTCTTTGCCGGCGGGATCGTGCTGCGAACCGACGCGAAACCACAGCTTGTAGCTGATGGTCTTCTCGGCCGGCACGGGCATGAGCACCTGCGCGGGGATCTCGGGCGCGGCGGGCTGGGTCTGCGTTTGGGTGTTGTCTCGCGCGTCGGGATCGGCGCTGCCGACTTGCACTTTGCAAGCGGGGGCGAGGGCGAGGGCGAGGGCCAAGGGAAGCAGTCGGAACGAGCGGGACATCATTGGGCCTCCTTCGCGGCGTCTTTGGCCGAGGGGGGCGCGGGTCGCAAGACGGCGACGGTGCGTTGTTTGGCGTCGAGGTAGGCCTTGGCCGCGGCCTGGACATCCTCGGGGGTGACGGCAACCAAGGTCGCGTAAAGAGCGTCGTCGCTGTGCGGGTCGCCGGTGACACCGATGGTGCTCGCCAAAGAACCCGCGACCGCGGCCGGCGTGTCGAGGCTCATGAGGTAGCCGTACTTCATGTTGGACTTGACGCGATCGAGACGCGCGGCGTCGACGGGGGTGTCCCGGTACTGGGCGACGGCTGCGTCGATGCGCTCGAGCACCGCGTCGACCTTGTCGGGCTCGGCCACCATGGCCCCGATCGACCACAAGCCGGGGTCGCGGTCGGTGGCCGGGCTCGCGTAGATGTACTGCACCCAGCGTTTGTCGAGGACGAGCTCTTTGTGGATCTCGCTGGTCTCGCCGAAGGCGAGGTCGGCCAAGACCAAGGACGCCACCCAGGTGCGATCCTTTGCGTCGAAGGCTCCGCCTTTGTAGGCGACCTGCACCATCGGCAGGGTCTGCCCGGCGTACTCGACCTCGATGCGTCGCTCTTTGCGTTGCGCCGGCTCGCGGCTGACCTTGGGCTCGACGTAGCCCTTCTCCCAAGGGCCGTAGAAGCGCTCGATCAGCGCGAAGGTGGCCTCGGCCTCGACGTCGCCGGCGACGATCACCGTGCAGTTGTCGGGCCGGTAGTAGCGCGAGAAAAATTTGCGCGAGTAGTCGAACATCTTGGGCATGGCCGCGATGTCGGGCTCGTAGCCCATCGCGGTGTGCCCGTAGGTGTGCTTGGTGAAGGCGGCCTTCTTGATCGCCTCGTACATCAAAAAGCCAGGGTTCGCGCGGTTCTTGCGGTACTCGCCGTAGACGGCGCCGGCCTCGGTTTGGAAGTCGGCTTCGGCGTACTCGAGGTTCATGAATCGATCGGACTCGATGTCGACGACCGTCTCGAGATCCTCGGCCGCGATGTCCATCTGGTAGACGGTGATGTCGGTCGAGGTGTAGGCGTTCGCGTCGGCCCCCATCTTGGTGACGATCTCGTTGTAGACCTCGGCCGGATACTTCTTGGTACCGCGGAACATCATGTGCTCGAAGAAGTGCGCGAAGCCGGTGTGCCCCTTCTCGTACTCGTCGCGGGCGCCGGTGCGCACGACCGTGCGGTAGGAGACGAGGCCATCGGCGGGCATGGGGACGACGACGACCTGCAGACCGTTGGCCAGGGTCTTTTCGTACATCGCGTAGGGGAAGACGCTCGGGCTGGCCGGCGCGCTGGCGAGGGTCTCGGCCTTCTCGGGCGGGCCGGCGAGCGCGGAGCCGGTGGCCCCGAAGAGCAGCGCGGCACCCAGGCCCAGCGCGCCCAGGCCGAGGGCGAGCGAGCCGCGGCGCCGAAGGGAGCTTGAAAGTCGGTGGGGGAGGCGGGTCATGGCGACGCGCGATGATGCCACACTCGCGCAAAAAGGCGGACGCACGCCCTCGCGCGCGGTGTACGGTCCCGCTCGTGGACAGCGCCGTCCGCAAGTACCTCGCGGGACACGAGGCCGCGGAAGCCAAGCTCGCCTTGCCGCTCGTGCAGCGCGAGCGCAGCTGGGCGCACGTGCTCGTCGTGCCCGCGCACGGCGAGCGCATGGACTTTCTCGAGGGCTACCGCGCGGCGGCGTCGGCCGCGAAAGGGCACGTGTTGCTGCTCGTCGTGCTCAACGGTCGACGAGGGGATCCCGAGGAGATGCGCGCGCGCGATCTCGAGTGTCACCGGCATTGCTTCGAAGGCGGCGACACGGAGATTCTCGAGTTCGAGGGCGCCCGGGCGAGCTTGCGCATCGACGATGCCTTCGACCTTTTGGTGGTCGACCGGGTGTCGCCGGGTCGTTGTCTGGCCGAGGGCGAAGGGGTGGGCACGGCCCGCAAGATCGGAAGTGACCTGGCCTTGGCGCTGTGGGCGATGGGGGCGATTCGTCGCGCGTGGATCCATGGCAGCGACGCCGACGTCAGCTTGCCGCGGGACTACTTCGAGGGGCGGGCCACCGACCGCAAGGTGCTGGCCTCACTCGCTCCCTTCGCGCATGCGGAGAGCGGCGACGCCGCGCTCGACGCGGCCACCTGGCGCTACGAAGCGCGCTTGCGCTGGTACGTGCAGGGCCTCGCGTGGGCGGGCTCTCCTTTTGCCCACCACAGCATCGGCAGCACGATCAGCGTGCGGCCCGAGGCCTACGCGCGCGTGCGCGGATTTCCGCGTCGCCAAGCGGGCGAGGACTTCTACTTGCTCGACAAGCTCGCCAAGCTGGGGCGCGGGGCCATCGAGCGAAAGTCGGGCGCGCCTTTGTTCATTCGCCCCCGCGCATCGCGGCGCGTCCCCTTCGGGACCGGGCCAGCCGTCGCGGCCGCCCTCGAGGGCGCGCCGATCGAGTTCTACGACCCCGCCGTCTTCGAGGCGCTGCAGCGCGTCTTGGGGGCGCTCGGGTCGGTCGCCCGCAGCGGAGAGCTCGAAGCCTTGCTGCGCGTGGCCGATGAGTCTGCGCTGGGCGAGGCCCTTCGCGCGCGAGGCTGGCTCGAGCGCGCCCAGCAACTGGTGGGGAGCTACCCGAGCTCGCAGCTCGCCGCTCGCTTCCGCGACGCCTTCGACGGCCTTTCGACCTTGCGCTTGGTGCATGCGCTTCGCGACCGACGCTGGCCCAGCGACTCGCTCGAAGCGCTGTGGGAACGCGCGGAGTTCTTGGGCCCGAGACGCCACGGGATCGAGAGTCTCGAAGCGCGCCTCGACTACATGCGCCGCCGCGAAGGGATCGGCCTCGGTCTATGAGCCCGTCGCCGGGCCGCGACCCAGGGCGAGGGGCAACAAGCGCGCGATGTTCCGGGCGTCGTCGATGCCGCGGTGATGGGTGCCCCGCAAGGGTAGACCCGCGCGGCGCAGGGCGGCGGCCATGCCGAAGCGTTTCTTCGTTCCGAGCGCGCGGCTGAACTCGGCTTTGATGTTCATGTGCTCCTTGCCCAGGGGGTAGGGGAGCCGATGATGGGCGCAGTCTTGGTGAAACTGCTTGCGATCGTAGTCCCCCCAAGAGGCCAGGCGGTAGGGGGCGTAGGTTTCAGCCCAGGCCGCGAAGCAGGCGAGGACCTCGGGGAAGGGATCGGCCGCGTCGACCTCCGCTTGTTGGATGGTCGTCAGCTCTCGGCAAAAGTCGGTGAGCGTGGGGTGCCGCGAGGGCCGGACGAAAGCCTGGAATTCGTCCACCGCGTCGAGACCCTCGACGTCGACCATGACCGCGCCGATCTCGATGATCTCCATCTCCTCGCGCGGGACGGCCCCTCGGTCGTCGCAGGTCGCCTCGAGGTCGACCACGAGGTAGTGACGCAGCGCTTCGCTCACAGCGTACCGATACAGGGCTGGACTGAACTCGGGGGCGAGAAGCCCCCGAGGTAGACCGGGGTGCCTCGCACGACGCGGACCAGATCGATGTAGCCGACGAGCGTTTCGGGACCGCCGTCGGCCCCCATCCACAGGTTGCTGGGGAGACCCAAGTCCACGACCGCCGTGCTCGGCACGCCAGAACTCACGGGGGCGCCATCAACGTAGAGGGTGAGCGAGCCACCCGAGCGCACTGCGGCAAAGTGGTGCCAGCTGGCGCTGAAGGTGGAGGTGTTCGGAATCAACCAGTCGATGACCTCCGGGCCACCGGAGTCGATCAGGGCGAAGTCCACGTAGCCTCCCGTCACCGCCATGCGCCAGGCGGCGTCGGGACCATCGGCGCCCAGGAGGTAGTTGCTCGCGCTCGCGTCGGAGATCCAGGCCCAGAGTTCGACGGTGAAGTCCTCTCCCCCAAAGGAAGGAACCTCGCTGTTGGCGAACTGCAGAGCGTCGCCGGCGACGAAAAAGCGCATCGAGTAGCTGCCCTCCGCGACTTCCACGGCGCTGACCGAAGTGTTGTTGACGAAGTCGATGAGCTGCCCGCCACATAGTTCTTCGCGGGAGATGGGTTGCTCGAAGCTCCAGCTGAGCGTCGCGCTCATGCTGCCGTCGCCGTCGCCGTCGCCGTCGCCGTCGCCGTCGCCGTCGCCGTCGCCGTCACCGTCACCACCGATGTTGCAGCCGCTCGAATCCCACGAGCTGAATTCCGAGGCACACGCGCCGCTGCCTCCGGGGATGCTGTACTCGACCATGTAGTCGTCACACCCGAGG
>JAUIJR010000509.1 GCA_030431075.1 Polyangia bacterium
TGGCAAGAGGCGGCGCTGGCCGGCGGGATCGGCTACGGCCTGGTCTGGTTCTTGCGCTTCATCTACCTGCGCTTGCGGGGCATCGAGGCGATGGGCCTGGGCGACGGCAAACTGCTGCTGGCCGTCGGCGCCTTTGGCGGTCTGCCGGCCTTGGCCTGGTCTCTCGGCGCGGGCGCGATGCAGGGCCTACTGGTCAGCGTGCCCATGCTCTTTTTTGGCCGCAACGTGGCCAACTCGGATCTCCAAGAGGTCCACGGCGACGACCCCGAGCTCGGCGAAGAAGATCCCGACGCGGGGGTCATGGGCGCGCGCGTGCCCTTTGGTCCCTTCTTGGCCCTCGCCGCCCTCGAATACGTGCTCTTGCGCGACGTGATCGACGGCTGGCTGGGCTGGGTGATGGGCTACTAGCCCGCGATGCCCGGCGCATAGGCCTTGCCCGGCGTGCCGCCCAGGGCCAAGAAGCGCACGCCTTCGTCGGCGGTGACGATCTTGCGGCGGTGCTCGGGGCCCACGCGGACCATGTCGCCGGCGACCAGCGGCCAGCTTTGGTCCCCGACGCGCAGCTCGGCCCGACCTTCGAGGACGAGGTAGACCTCTTCTTGCGCGTCTTCGGCGTGGTCGTGCTCGGGGTAGTTCTCGCAGTGAGGGTCGAGCTCGAGCACGTTCATGCCCCAGCTCGAAACGCCGATCGCGTCGCGCACGGCCCGAAAACGGACGCCCTCGATGGCGTGGGGGCCACAGTAGGGATCGACTTGGGTGATGGAGAGCTTGGTGATGCCTTGCATGGGTTGCCTCGCTTTTGGAGTATGGGGAGGCGGTGGCCGAGCGTCTTGTACAAACGCGACCGACCGGCCATGGCCGGGCGCGGGGCATCGTCTCGAGCCGCGAAAGTGGCGACCGCGTGCGGGCGCGGGCCTACACCGTCGACGGCGAGCTGGCCGAGGTGGTCGAGCGGCTGTGGACGGGGCATTGGGATCTGCGGGGTCAGCCGCCGCACGAGACCCAGATGATCAGCGACCCCTGCGTGCACCTGGTCATCGAGGATGGGGGCGAACAGGCCGGCGCGCGCGTCGTCGGGGTATGGACACGCCTGTGGCGGCGACGCCTCGAGGGCAAGGGGCGCGTGTACGGGGCCAAGCTCCGCCCGGGGGCCGCGCGGGCCTTCTTGGACGGCTCGGCCCACGCGTACACCAACCGCATCACGCCGATGGCCTCGAGTTTTGGGCCCTCGGTGGCGCGGCTCGAGCGCGAGGTCCTCGCCGAAGCCGACGATGCGCGTTGCCTCGAGCCCTTTCGACGCTGGCTCGAAGCGCGTCGCCGCAGCGAAGGTCGCGAGACGGTCGCCCTGGCGATGGCCATCGTGCGCGAGGCGAGCGCGCCCGGGGGTCCGCTTCGGGCCGAGGCCTTGGCGGAGCGGGCGGGGTACTCACTGCGTGGGTTGCAGCGACTCTTTCGCGAGTACGTCGGGGCGAGCCCCAAGTGGGTCATCCGCAGCGCGCGACTGCAGGAGGCCGCGACGCGCATCGAGGCCGATCGCGACCAGGGGAGCCTGGCGCTCGCCGGCTTGGCCGCCGAACTCGGCTACACCGACCAAGCGCACTTCAGCCGCGACTTCAAGCGCGCGACCGGGCGCTCCCCGCGAAGCTTTGCCGCTTTGCGTTGAGCACCCGGCCCAGGGCCGCGTCAGCGGCGGCCGACGCCGACCCAGCGCAGGTGCAGGGGATCGACGCCGCCGAGTTCGTCGTACTGCCGGCGCAGGTCCGGCCCGGTGAGAACCAGGGCCACCACGCCCTCGCCGTGGGTGGAGACCGTGGTCCAGCGCAGCTCGCGGCTCAAGCTGGCGGGCTCCGCTTCGTGCGTGCGCAGGGGGAGTCGGCGGCGGGCTCCGCCTTGGACCAAGAGAGCCTCCCAACCCGGCGGGAGACCCTCGATCTGGGTGAACCAGTGCTCGGGGTCTCCGGCGCGTCCGAATCGCTCACCAAAGGGGATGATGACCTCGTCGACGCCGGGGGGCAGTTCGAAGCTGCAGTCCCCACCGGGACAGGCGAGCTGCAAGCAGGTGGCGCCCTCACAGTTGGGGTAGCCGGCCGAGAGTCCACCGTTCGGGCCGCAGGTCGAGCTGCTCGAGGCGACACACCAGTTGCACTGGAGCTGCGTGAACACCTCGAGGCCGCCGCTTTCTTGCATGTTCACGCAAGGGCAGGGATCGCAGGCATCGCCCATTTTGTCGCAGTCGAGGTCTTGGCCGCCGCCCTCGTCGGCGTCGAAGGGACAGTTGTCCGCGGGGTCGAGGATTCCGTCGTTGTCGCTGTCGAGGTCGCACGCGTCGGGGAGGCCGTCGTCGTCCACATCTTCGGGCTGTCCTTCGGCGTCGAGGAGGTCGAAGCTGCAAGGGCATGCGTCTTCGGCGTTGAGCAGGCCGTCTCCGTCCCAGTCGTCGGACCGGCGATCCTTCGGCGTGACGAAGCTGTGGTCGAGTTCGTAAACGACGTGCGTCGCGGCCCCGCCGGCGAGGGTCAGTACCCAGGTGTCGACGCTCTTGGCGTCGAGGGTGATGCGACGGGTGAGCCAGGCCGAGTCCAAAGACGGCGGGCTGCTCACCGACTGCGGAAGGGTCTGGGTGGCCGCGGCGACCTCTTGTTCCGAGAAAACCTCGACCCAGGTGTTGGTGGAGCCCGGCAGGCTCTTGCGGATATTGCCGATCTCCACTTCGCGCGGATCGACCGTCCAGTTGCTGACCTCGACCTCGAGGCGTTGGCACTCGCTCCACCAGGTCGGCAATATCCAGACGTCTTCGTCGTCCGCGCTGACCGTCAGGTCCTCGCCCGCCTCACCGGCCACGATGGGCAGCGCGTAGTAGGGCGTGTCCCCCTCTGCCCCGCCGCCATCGTACGCGTCGGGGCGAAGGTCCTTGGCACCATCGACGGCCGCGAGCGTATGGAAATGCAGCAGGGTCTGGTCGCTGTCTTGCACGACGGCCTCGACCGGCTTCGCGAACCAGCCCTCGTCCAGGGCCAGGGGCGCGCCCGGATCGTCGCTCGCGGGAAAGGGCAGGGGGACGACCAGGGGGACGTCGCTCGTCATCTTCGTCTTTCTGTAGGCGTAGCTGTGGGCTGGGCTCGAGATCGGGTCTTCGACGCGAAGCACCAAGGCCATGTGGCCGGCGGCGGCGGCCGTCGCCGCGCTCGTGCCGGAGAAACGACGGGGGAGACCCTCGGAGCCGGGGACGGGACCGACCAGCTGCTCCCAGGGCATCGCCAGCACCCCGTTGGCCGTGCGGTTCGACGAGAAGTGCAGGCCGAAGGTGTCGCCATGCGCCGCAGCGCCGCCGATGCAGGCCGTGCCGACGGTCATGCAGGGCACGACCAGCACACGACCGTCGCTGATGTCGTAGCCACCGTGGCCGATGGGAGCGACGAGGTGCCGTCCTTCGAGTCCGGCGTCTACGAAGCTTTGCGTACTCACGACGCTCGGCGCGTCGAAGGTGATGACGATGTCACCGCCCGTGTCTAGGCCGACGGGGCTGTCGCCACTCGTGCCGATCGGGAAGGTGAAATCGGTGAGCTTTGAGACGATGGCGCACATCGGTCCGCATGCGCTGGCGAAGGGGGTGACGATGAGATCCGCGTCCCATTCACGGGCGGCGTCGACGGCGGCCGCAACCGAAAGGCCCGTGTGATCGGTGCGGATGTAGTGCGTCTCGATCCACGGGGCCTCGTCGGCGCGACGGCGCAAAGGTC
>JAUIJR010000510.1 GCA_030431075.1 Polyangia bacterium
CGGCATCAACGCGGGGCACGACCTCGACTTGGAGAACCTCCCGCTCTTTCGCGTCTTGCCCCACCTCGACGAGGTCTCGATCGGCCACGCCTTGATGAGCGAGGCGCTCTTCGACGGCCTCGACACCGTGGCCGGACGCTACCTCGCCTGCTTGTCTCGCTGATTCAGAGATCCGCGAGCAAGAGCCCGGGTCTCGCGTCCGCGAGCTCGTCCACGCAGCGCCCCTCGGCATCCCAGGCCGCGCTGCGTCCCGCGGCATGCAAGCCACCGGTGCAGCCGGCGTAGTTGGCGAGGAGCACCGGCATGGCGTGGGCTCGCGCTCGCTGGCTCGCGCGTTCGCGCTCGCTCGACATGGCGCTCGGGATGACGAAGGCCGAGGCCAAGTAGAGCTGCGCGCCCGCCTCGGCACAAGCGGCCGCGTGCTCGGGGCGGCCGAGGTCCGCACAGATGGCCAAGGCACAGCGACGTCCTCGGCAATCGAAGAGCAGGGGAGCCGCGCCTGGCTCAAAGACCGCTGCCTCGTGGGGCGGCAGCTCGGCGCCCGCCTCGAGGTCGGCCGCATCCCTGCCCGAAAAGCCGCCCAAGTTCATCTTGGCGTAGACCAGAGCGGGGGCGTTCGGCCGTAGCACGAGCGCACACAGAACGAGGCGCCCCCGCTCGAGCAGCGGAGCCCCCAAAACGACGGTGACGCCGAGTCGATCGACCGCGCCTTGCAGGGGCGACCAGGCCCGGTCGTCGCGGGCAGTGGCGCGCTCCCGGGCCCGCTCGAGCGCGTAGCCCGTCCACGAGAGCTCGGGAAAGACGAGCAGGGCCGCACCAGCCTCGGCCGCGACCTCGATGGCCCTCAGATGCGTCTCACTCGCGCCCCGAGGCTCCGCGCTCGCCTCGATCTGCGCCGCCGCCACGCGCAGCTTCGACATCGATCAGCGCTCCAGCTCGTCGATCATACCGCGCACGCGATCTTGATCGCGGTTTTGCCCGGGCACCAACTCAAGGTAGCGACGGTAGGCGGCCAGCGCCTCGTTCTCCATCTCGAGCTCGCGGTAGATGTTGCCGAGCAGGCGATGCAGCGGGCCGATGTCGGGGGCCAAAGACAAGGCGACCTCGGCCGAAAAACGCGCCTGCTCGAACTCACCGGCGTTGAGTCGTTCGCGCGCGTACTCCATCTCTTCGAGAGCGACGCGGTAGTCGGCGTAGATCTCCGAGTAGAGCAGGCGGTCGGGCTGGAAAGACTGGGGCGCGCCTTGGCGGTGCTCGCGGGGGCGCAAGAGGTGCTTGAGGTCGAAGGCCCGAAAGCGACCCAAGGTGCTCGGCCCTTCGCCCACCCACAAGACCATGGCCGTCGCGTCGAGCACGATGGCGTGGCTCGTCCGCAGGTTCTCGATGGCGTAGCGGTTGCCCAGACCCAAGGGCTCGTCTTCGTGACCGCGCCGGTCACGGAGCACCTCGAGGACGGTCTCGGGGCTCCAGCTGCCTTGGTCTCGACCCTCGAGCAGCTCTTGCAGGCGATCGTAGCGGTAGCCACTGGCCGTGGTCCGCATGACGCGCTCGTTTTGCGCATCGCGCTCGAAGTTCTCGGAGACCAGGTGGTTCGTCGCCCAGACCAAGCGCTCCTTCTCGCCGCGGGTCACGCGTCCTTCTTCGCTGGCCCGGGGCGCCATCTCGACGACGACGGCCTTGCGCTGGACACCGTCGCCCACCAAGACGGTGGCCGCCGTTCGTACCTCGGCGTCCTGCAGCATGGAGACGGCACGCTCGAGGCTGTCGGCTTCTTCGAGGACCCGACGCAACAACAAGGGCACGGGCTCGCCTTTGTCCTCGCGCGGGTCGTCGGTCCGCACGGGGTTGCCGGCGACGAAGACGCCGCGCGCGTTGACGCCAGTGACCACACCGACCAAGCCGGGCCAACCGATCGAGGCAAAGGGATACTTGCCGTCGGGACGATAAACGGTGACCAAACGATCGGGATCGAACTCGGCCCCCAGATCGAGGGTGAAGCTGCGGCCGATCAGGAGCTTGCCGGCCTCACCGGCGGCGTGGGTGTCGGTTTGCACCGCGAACATCACCCCGTCCAGGAAGTTGTCTTGGACCCGGCGCCCCAGCTCGAAAAAACACTGCATCAAGAACAGGCGGTGATAGGCGCTGATCTTCGCGTCCTCGTCCTCGGGCTGTTGGGCCGCCAGCGCGGCGAGCTCGATGCGAATCTCCTCGCCCAAGGGCAAGTCGGCGTCGCGGTAGTCCCAGCGCAACAACATCCGGCTGGCCCAGGCGTCCATCCAGGTCCCGAAGCGCTGGGTCAGCAGCTCGTCGATGCGCTGGTCGGTGCGCGCGAGCAGTCGACGGGTAAGACGACCCTGCGCCGCGCCCAGCTCGGCGGGGGCCCCCACGAGCTCGAGCACCCACAGGTCACCTTCGCGCGAGAGCTGACTGCGCCCGTACTCGAACTTGCGGCCCGAAGGATCCGCCCGCGTCTCGGCCTCGGTGACGGGCGCCTCGGGGCCGTCGAGCCCCGTGTAGCTGAGATAGCCCCCATACAAGAACACGCTCACGCCCAAGACGACCACGAGCAGGACGCCGAGGACCTTCAAAACGGCAAAGAGGCCCGGACCGTCGCCGGGCCCCGTGTTGTGGATGCGTGCCACGAGGAGGAGGGCTGGTTATACTCCCGCTGCCTTAGTCAGATGCTGCGAATTCGCCGATTTCGACCCAATTCGTCGGCCCTCGCCGCCCGCTTCGCGTGGAGCTTGGGCCTCGCGCTGCTCACCGGCGCAGGCTGCGGACCCGAACGCCCACCGGCGCCCGAGGATTCCAAGCCCTCACGTCTGGCCGATCCCGAGCGCGCCCCGCAAAGCGCGGGCGATCCAGGCCTCTTGTCCAGCGCCGATCTCGAAAGCGGCGCGCTACTGACCTACGCGGGCCCCAAGGGCGCATTTTTCGACGTGGAGTCCCTCGACGAAGTCCCGACCGAGTCCCGTGGATTCGTGCGCGTGATCTTGGCCCAAGGCGCGAAGCCACCCGCCGGCGAAGTGTGGGTGGTGAACTTCGACGCGCCCGCCGAAGGCGCCGAGGACAGCTGGCCGCTGAAGTCGGTTCCCCGCGAACTCTTCGAAGAGTTCGCCTTGGGCCAGGGCAACAGCTCGCAGGTCGATACGGCCAAGCTGCCGGAGGGTCTCGAGCCCCCGGAAGCGAAGCCCGCGCCCGAAAAGCTGGTCGTCTACAAGACCGAGTGGTGCGGCGTATGCAAAAAGCTCCGCAGCTACCTCGACCGCAAGGGCGTCGAGTACGAGCTCAAGGACGTCGAAAAAGACCCCGGCGCCGCCGCCGAGCTCCAAGCCTTCGCCGCCGACAAAGGCGGCTGGCGCGGCTCCGTCCCCGTCATCCGCATCGGCGACGAAATGATGACCGGCTTCGACCGCGCCCGGCTCGAGAAGATGCTCTAGGGAACCATTTGGCATCCCCCTGGCACGGGACGCACATGCGCCGAGCTGTGCCGTCCCTGTGCGCCCTTGCCCTCGTCGCCGCCTGCGCCGATGACGCGACAGTCGACTGCAGCGATGAGGGGTGCGAGAGCGCCGCGACCGACGATGGCTCGTCGACAGGTGAGGCGGAGGCGGGATCGGAGGTTGGCGATGGAGACGGCGATGGTGATGGAGACGGCGATGGTGATGGAGACGGCGATGGTGATGGAGACGGCGATGGTGATGGAGACGGCGATGGTGATGGAGAC
>JAUIJR010000511.1 GCA_030431075.1 Polyangia bacterium
GCTCGACCCCGAGTCGGTCGACTCGCCCGGCTCGAGCATGCAGGCGTGCGCTGGCCACGAGCGAGTCGACCGACTCGGGGTCGAGCTCGAGGTGAGCCTCGTACCAACGGGCGAGGCGCTGGGCGTCGAGCTCCGGCGCGCTCTCGTCTCGCGCGAGGCGCAGCAGCTCTTCGAGTTCGCTGCGCCGTCGGCGGTCTTCGGCCTCGGCCTGAGCCGCGTCGGCCTCCTCTTGTGGCGCCTCGTCTCGCGGGCCTGAGCGCAAGGCCGCTTCGACGCGGGCCGAGAGGTAGTCGATGCGCTCCGCGATGGTGCCGTGCTCGCGCAGGGCTTCGGCGAACTCGCCTTCGAGCGCCTGGGCCTCGGGATCGAGCTCGCGGGCCATGGCCAGCAAGGCGAGGCGCTCGGCGCCTTCGCTGTCGTGGGCGGCGCGACGGGCCCACGCGGCCCGACGCTCGCGCGGGAGCTGGGCGTCCTCGGCCCGAGACTGGGCAAAGGCGAGCTGCGCCTCGTGCCCGCGGGCGCGACCGAGGGCCTCGAAGTAGGCGCTGTCCGCCCGCGCGCGCTGGGGGGCGGAGAAGCTCGCGCCGTGGCCGTCGACCAGTTCCAAGACGGTGCGGGCGTCCTTGGCTGCGCTCGCCAACTCCACGGTCTCGAGGACGAGGTCGGGCAGGGGCGGGAGCTCGGCGCGCAGGCGCTCGCGCGAGCCCGCGGCGTCCATCGCATCGATCAGCTCCCGGTGCGCGCTCAGGGCGTCGGCCCGACGTCCCATCCGACGCAGGCTCTGGGCGCGCAGCGCTTGCAAGGCGATGTCCAAGGGGGCGCAGCGCAGGTGGGCTTCGAGGGCTTGGACCGCGCCTTCGTCATCCTCGTCGGCCGCGCGGGCGCGGGCCAGCCGGGCCCAGGTGCTGGCCGCGAGGGTCTGGGCTTGGTCGCTCTCGGCGAGACGGGCGAGGCGCTCGAGCCCCTCGAGGTCTGCATCGCTGCACAGGGCCTCGATGGCCGCGAGTACTTCGCGCCGCTCGGCCGGATCTTCGAGCTCGTCGGCGGCCGCCCACAAGTCGCGCAGGCGCGCGTCGGGATCGAAGCTCTGCGAGGCCCGCTCGAGCAGCGCCCGCCCGCGGGCCGGACCCTCGGCGCTGGTGATCAGTCGATCCAAGATGCGATCGCGATCGGTGGGCGGCGCGAGCTCCAAGGCCAACTCGAGGGTTTCGAGGCGCAGCCAGGGGACGGCGTCGAGGGCGGCGTCGTCCAGGCGCGGGCGCAGGCAGTTCCAGGCGCGATCGACCCGGCCGATCCCGCGTAGCAAGCGAGCGCGTTCGAGGCTCAGGCGCGCGCGTTCGCCTTCGTCGAGTTCGGGCTCGTCGAGCAGGCGACCCAGGTGCTCGGCCGCCTGGGCCGGGTCGCCGTCGCTTTGCTCGAGTTGGGCCGCGCGTCGCAGCAAGGCCGTGTCCTCGGGGGCTTCGTCGAGGGCGGCGCGTGTGATGAGCAGTGCCTCGCGGCGCGCTCGAGGTCCGTCGATGCGCACGAGGACCTCGGCCAGACGCCGGCGCGCTTGGTCACGTGCGGCCGCCTCGCTGGCCTCGACGCGCGCGCGCAAGAGCTCGGCCGCCACGTCGAGGGCCTCGACTTTCAAGGCCAGCTCGACCGCGTCGTCGATCAGCTCGAGGCTGCTCGGGTCCTCGCGCAGGGCCGCCATCAACAAGCGCAAGGCGGGGGCGTGCGCGCCGTGGCTGCTGAAGCTGCGCGCGACCGCGGCTCGCATGTCGCTGCGGCGCTCGCCCGACTCGGTCAGCTCGAGGGCTTCGTCGAGGGCCTCGATGGCGTGGGGCGCTTGGGCGTGCCGTCCGCGCTCGGCGACCCCGGCCGCGCGCGCTTGGGCCAAACACACGAGGGCATCGGGCAAGAGCTCGGCCGGCAAGCTGGCGTCGTTGCGCAAGCGCGTGACCAAGGGTCCGACGATGCTCAAGGCGCTGCGCGCCTCGTCGAGCTCGGTGACCAGGATCTTGGCCAAGGCCAGCTCGAGTCGCGCTTGGGTCGGCGGCGCGTGGGGCGAGCGACAGTCGGCGGCGAGAAGCTTGGCCAAGCCACGGGCGTCGTGGGCCCGGGCGAGCTGCACGGCCAACATGCGCCGCGCCCGGTGGTCGCTGGGGCGAAGATCCAACCAGGTGCGCAGTGCATCGGCCGCGCGTGCGGGGGCCCGCCAGCGCGCCAGCTCGACGCACCACTGCGCGAGCGCGAGCTGGGCGTCGGGAAGCTCGCGCAAGAGCTCGGTGAGCTGCTCGAGCTGATCCAAGGCGGCCTCGAGCTGCCCCGCCTCGAGCTGCGCGCGCGCGCGGTCCAAGCTGCGCGCGACCGTATCCTCGTGCTCGCCGGCGGCTTGCACATTGACGCCGCCGGCGTCCTCGCCGGCACGCAGCTCGACCGTGAGCGCGCGCCGCGACAAAGTCAGGGTCTCGACGACGAGCCCGCGCAGGTCGGGGATCTTCCAGCCCGCGCCGACGAAGGCGCGGCCCAATGCCTCGCGGGCGGGATCGATCTGCAGGCGGCCGTCTTCGAAGCGGGCGAAGCGGGCGCTGGCCCGTCGCGCGACCCGCTGCCACAAGCTGGCCGCGTCGTGCTTGCTGCGCCCGACCAGCCAGCTGTGACTCGGTCGAAGCTCGACCTCGCGGCCGACGGGCTCGACGTGAAAGGCGACGAAGAGCGCGAGCATCCCCCCGTCGGGCCCTCGTCCGCTGACGCGCAACAAGGGGCGATGGCCCGGGGTCTCGGGCAGGCGCGCGCGCATCTCGAGCTCGACCTCGCGGACCTCGAAGTCGCCGAGGCGTCGCCCGACCAAGCGTGCGTCGAGCCAGCTGCGAAGGCCCCGCGCTTCGAAGGCCAAGGTGACGCGTTGGGCGCGACAGCGACGGCCGCGAAAGGCGACGGCCGAAAGCGGGCCCTCGAGAGGGAACTCGACGCCGGGGATCTCGGCTTCGTAGTCGCGCAGCTTGATGCCCGGCGCGAGCCCCCGACGCGGGAGGGCGAGCAGCGCCCTTCGCTCGCGAAAAAGCAGTGAGAATCCGAGGATGTTGCCGACCGCCGGCGTTCCTTCGGGGGGCTGTCCGGGCGGGCGACTCACGTGACGACGCCGACCGCTCGGGCCGGGCGCTCATCTTAGCGGGGCGGCCCCTCGGATCCCAGACGTTCGGGGCCCGATTGCACGCCCTCGCGTCGGATTTTTTGCGTCGGCGCGCGGACTAAAAGGCGCTGCCCAGGTTCATCTGGAGGCGCAGGAGGCCGCCTTGATTGCCGACGTGGTCGCACATGCGATAGGGGACGCGCTCGGGCGCCGGCTCGTCACCTTGAAAGTCGTAGGTGAGCAGGCGGCCGATCTGCGCGTCGTCGCCCTTGAGGCGACCTTGGCCGATGGCGTCCGTGCAGCGGCGCTTGGCGAAGTGCGCGGTCACGCGGCGAGACTTGGCCAAGGCGAGCTGGGCCGCGAACTTCGGACGCTGGGCCGCGTAGTCCTCGTCGCTGGGTTGCTTGCGCTCGTCGATGCCGGCGACGACGAAGCCCGTCGGGACCTCGAAGACGCGGTCGATGAACTCGGCTTTGGGATCTGCATCCCACGCGGCCTTCGTGAGCTCGGGGCTGACGCCGATCCCGGGGACTTGTCCGCCGCGGCGGAAAAATCCGGTGGTCTGCATCTGCGGTCGGTCGTCGCTCTCGGCGCTCGGATCCACGGC
>JAUIJR010000512.1 GCA_030431075.1 Polyangia bacterium
TTGGGCGAGCTCGACAAGATCGTGTCGCGGGTGGCGAGGTAGCCGGGGATGTTGGCGCCGACGTCGTCGAAGATCAGCAAGCCGGCCGTGCTGCCGACGATGACCTCGTAGTCGGCCGCCGTTTGCGGGCCGTCGAGGTTGAAGGCCCACAAGTCGCGGCCAAAGCCGCTGACGAAGCCGCCGCCGAGCTCCGGGGTGACGATGTCCATGTCGGCCATGTCCGTGCGGTCGTAGTCCGACAAGGAGATCCGGACCACGCGCGCGAGCCAAGGCTCGAAGGTGCTGGTGACGCTGACCACCGCGTGCGGGGTGGGGTCGGCCGAGATCGGCGCGGGCACGTAGGCGACCCCGCCGAAGGTCGAGGTGTCGAAGTCGCTCAGGGGCCCCAAGATGGCTTGCAGGCGGGTGAGCTCGGGGTGGGTCGAGGTGCCTTCGCCCGCCGAGTCCACGAAGACCTGCGACATCAAGGGGATGCCGTCGCTGACGATGACCACCGAGCCGTCTTGGCCGGCGCCGCCGTCGAGGCGAAAGCCCTTGCGGCCGTAGGGATTGCCGTTCGTCGGCGCGTTGATCGAGAAGGGCCGCACCGGCGCGTTGTCGACGAGCTCGCCGAAGACGGTGGGGTTGCAGGCGGTCAGGCCCGCGAGGGCGCCGAGACAGAACAAAGGACGCATCTGCATGATCAGAACCTCACGCTTCCGGCGACGCCGACGCTGCCCGGCCCAAAGGCGGGGGCGATGACGGGTTGGTGATCGGCGAGGGAGTCGGTGCGCTTTTCACCCCGCGAGGGTTCGCCGGTCTTGCGCAGCGCGTAGTACAAGGTCAGCGCTCCGAGGACGGCCGTCGCGCCGAAGAGGGAGTCGGCCACGATGGCCTGCACGGCGCCACGTCGACGCCGCGGGTCGTCGGTGTCGAACTGCACGTTCAACTCGGCGTCGTCGCGCAAGCTCTGCTCGGTCTTGCGGGCCTGCAGGCCGAAGAAGATGCCGGTGCCTGCGGTGGCGGCCATCAACACGCCGCTCACGACGGCCCCGCGCCGCTTGGTCTTGGGCTCCATCGTGACGTCCACGATGATGCGGTCGGCCCGCTGCACGTCGAGCTCGAAAAAGAGGTCCTTGAGCTTCTCCTTTTTGACCGTGATCTCGTAGTGCCCCGGCGGGAACTCGTGCGCGCAGGGGATCTCGCACAACAAGGAGTCGGCCAAGTAGACCTTGGACTCCCGCGAGGCCTCGGTCGTGGGCTCGAAGCTCACGCGCCCGGTGGCCTCGACCTCCATGCGCACCTCGAGGCTGCGGATCTTGCCCTGCTCGACCTCGACGACCTTCTCGTAGGGGACGTAGCCCTCTTTGGTCACGCGCACCTGCCAGGTGCCCGGCGCGATCTGGTTGGAGAAGGGGGTCTTGCCGACGGGGCCGGCTTCCTCTTTGGACACGGGGACCTCACCGCCCTCGCTGTCGGCGATCTGGGTGAGGAAGACGTCGGCGCCGGAGACCGGACCTTTGACCTCGAGCTGCCCCAAAAAGTACTCCTCGGACAAGCCGAAGTGGCCGATGAGCACCTTGCCCGCGTTGTCGGGAAACGAACGCCGCGAGACTTTGTAGCCCGGCGCGCTCACGAAGATGATGTGCTCGCCCGGCGGCAAGGTCCCTTGGTAGGGGGTGAGCGCGAAGACGGGACCTTGGGGGTTGTCGAGCCGCACCTCGGCGCCTTGCGGCGTCGAGGTCAAGATGATCACACCCTTGGTCTCGGCGATGCGCTCGACGGTGGCCTCTCGCTGCTCGGCCACGGCCGCGCGCAAAGACTCCACGCGCGAGGCGACCTCTTCGTAGTCGTCGGCGTCGGGCGCCTTGGTGATGTACTGCGCGTAGCGCTCGACGGCCTGCTCGAGGTTGCCCGCTTGCTCCCAGGCGACGGCCGCGTTGTACAAAAAGGCGGTCATGCCCTCGGACTGGGCGTAGCCCGCGTCGAAGGCGGCCGCCGCGTCGAGGTAGCGCCCAGCCAAAAAGGCGACGTGCGCCTTTTCGTAGAGCTCGCGCAGCTCGAGGACGGCGGGATCTTTTTCGGCCCCGCCGGCAGACGAGCCGGAATCGGGTGGTCCGTTCCAAGCCATCGCGGGCGCAGAGACCAAGCTCATGGCGAACACGAGCAAGACCGCCATGGCCCGCCGCAGCGACGAGATCACACGGGAGGTGGGCACGGGCGGCAGTATACGCGGCGCGGGCGCGCCTCGATCACCCCCCCAGTTCAGGTGTAGTCGTCGCTACGGCCGAGATGAAAAAGTCGCGTCAGACCCCCCTTGACAGGCGCAGGCGGCCTGGCGAGCTTCCGAGTCGGCGCCGCAAGGGCTGCGTCGCACGCTCGGCCACTGGCCCTCGCGCCACAGATCCGGTCGATCGCTCCCGCCCCAGACCCCGCTCCCCCTCGGCCTTCGCGGCCGAAGCTCCCACGCCCCGAAAGCACCGATGTCCCTCCAAGAACTCGAGTCCAACGCCAACGCCCTCGTCGCCCCCGGCAAAGGCATCCTCGCCGCCGACGAGTCGACGGGCACGATCAAAAAGCGCCTCGCCAGCGTCGGCGTGGAGTCGACCGACGAGACCCGCCGCGGCTACCGTCGCTTGCTCTTCACGACCGAAGGCCTCTCGCAGTTCGTCAGCGGCATGATCTGCTACGACGAGACGGTCCGCCAAAACATGCCGAACGGGACGAGCTTCCCCGCGGCGATGCGCGAGCTCGGCATCATCCCCGGCATCAAGGTCGACACGGGCGCGAAGGAGCTGGCCGGCTCGGACGGCGAGAAGGTGACCGAAGGCCTCGACGGCCTGCGCGATCGCGTGGCCGAGTACTACGCGATGGGCTGCCGCTTCGCGAAGTGGCGCGCGGTGATCGAGATTGGGAACGCCAAGCCCTCGCGCACCTGCCTCGAAGCGAACGCCCACGCGCTCGCCCGCTATGCCCGCTTGTGCCAAGAAGGCGGCCTGGTCCCCATCGTCGAGCCCGAGGTCCTGATGGACGGCGATCACGACATCGAGACCTGCTACGCGGTGACCTCCGAAGCCCTGCACCAAGTCTTCGCCCAGCTCTACCGGCAAAATGTCCACCTCGAGGGCATGCTGCTCAAGCCCAACATGGTCATCTCGGGCAAAGGCTGCGCCACCCAAGCCGACGTCGAGACCGTGGCCACCCGCACCCTCGAGTGCCTCTACCGCCACGTCCCCGCCGCCGTTCCCGGCATCGTGTTCTTGTCCGGCGGCCAAAGCGACGAGCTGGCGTCGGCCCACCTCAACGCCATGAACGCCGGCCGCCAACACCCCTGGGCGATGTCCTTCTCCTACGGCCGCGCCCTGCAAGCCCCCGCGCTCAAGACCTGGTCCGGCAAAGACGACCAAGTCGCGGCGGCCCAGGCGAAGCTGCTGCATCGCGCCAAGATGAACAGCCTCGCCACCAAGGGCGAGTACAGCGCGGCGCTGGAGGGGTAGGGCTCAGGCCAAGGCGGCCGCGACCGCCCTCGCGCCGACCCGAGACCAGCCCCCACACGCGGGCGCGGCGACCCTCGCCCGCCCGCGTTCTCATTTGTGCCCTGCGCCCGGCCCGCTGCCGCGAACTGAGACTACTTGTCTCGTTGTGGCCCCGCGAGCCGCTCGCGAGCCAGATCCGAGACAAATACTCTCAACTACGCGTGGCGCGTGACGCGTGGCCACAGATCGGGACTGAGCGTCCCGATT
>JAUIJR010000513.1 GCA_030431075.1 Polyangia bacterium
AGTCGAGATGTCCACGAGAGCCGGGCGAGCTGTGCGAGGATAGGCCCATGCGTTGTCCGGTCTGCGAGGGAGGCACGAAGGTCCTCGACTCGCGAGACGGGCGCCAAGGCGAGATTCGACGGCGACGCGCGTGCAACGACTGCGGTCATCGCTTCACGACGCGGGAGCGCATCGACGAGGTCTTGCCGATGGTCGTCAAGCGCAGCGGCGAGCGCCAGCCCTTCGATCGCCGCAAGATCCTCTTGAGCCTGGAGATTGCGTGTCGCAAGCGCCCGGTCTCGCCCGAGTCGATGGAGAACGCGGTCCGTGCCATCGAGCGCTGGGCAGCCACCTGCGGCGAGCGGGGCGTGGACTCCTCGGCGATCGGTGAACAGATCATGCATCACCTGCACGCCCTGGACCCGGTGGCCTACGTCCGCTTCGTCAGCGTCTACCAGAGCTTCGAGACCATCGAAGAGTTCGAAGAGCTCCTGCACGAGATGGAGAAGGCCGAAGCCACGGACCCCGAAGGACAGCGCACCTTGTTCGGCGGCCTCGAGGCGGTGGAGCGACCTCTGCCTGGCCTTCGGGGCGCGCGGCGACGCGAAGAGGGCGAGGGCGAGGGCGACTAGCGATGGGTGATTGGCCGGACCCCAGGTCGCGGGTCGAGCGACACATGCGTCATGCGCTTCGGCTGGCGCGCGCCGGTACGGGGGCGACCTATCCGAACCCCAGCGTCGGGGCCGTGGTCGCGCGCGGCGACGAGGTCGTCGGCGTGGGGCGTAGCGGCCCGGCCGGGCAAGCCCACGCCGAGGTCAAGGCGCTGCGCAAGGCCGGTGAGGCCGCCCGCGGAGCGACGATGTACGTGACCCTCGAGCCTTGTCGCCACTTTGGACGGACGCCGCCGTGCACCCGGGCCATCCGGGAAGCGGGCATCGCCCGCGTCTATGTCTCGGTCACCGACCCTGCGCCGCCGATGCGGGGCCGCGGCATCAAAGAGCTGCGCAAGGCTGGCATCGAGACCCATGCGGGCGTCATGCTCGAGGCGGGCGAGCGCGTGCACGCCCACTACCTGCACCACCTGCGGACCGGCCGGCCCTGGGTGAGCTTGAAAGTCGCCACGAGCATCGACGGGCGCTTGGCCGCGGCCTCCGGCGACAGCAAGTGGATCACCGGCGAGGCGGCGCGTAAGCAGGGGCATCGCCTGCGCGCCTCGCATCACGCCATCGCCGTGGGGGCGGGCACGGTGCGGGCCGACGACCCCCAGCTCACGGTGCGGGCTGTGCGAGGCGTGGATCCGCAGCCCGTCGTCTTCGACTCGAAGCTGCGCTTGCTCGAAGGGCCGCGCCGCAAGCTGCTGGCCGAGGGGAGCTTCATCGTGCACACGGCCGCCGCACCCAAGGCCCTTCGCGTTCGCGCCGACGCGCTCGGCATGCGGCGCATCGTGGCCAAGTCCCGCAAGGGGCGGGTCGACATCGACGACGCACTCGCGCGCCTCGGCGAGCTCGAGCTGCGCTCGCTCATGGTCGAGGGCGGTGGCGAGCTGCTCGGCGCCTTCATCGCCGCGCAGGCCTGGCAAGAGCTGCACGTCTTTCGGGCGCCCATCTTGTTGGGGGAGGGCCGCCCCGCCTTCGCGCAGTGGGCGGCCCGGGCCGTAAAGTCGGCGCCGCGCCTTCGGCGGGTCAGCGAAAAACGCCTTGGAGAGGACCTCTGGAGCGTCTTTGTGCCGTGAGGGCGCCCGCGTGCGTCCCGGTGGCGAAGTGATATACAGCGCCCATGTTCACCGGCTTGGTGCAGGCCCTCGGACGCGTCCGAAGGCTCGACGAGGGCGCCGAGGCGCGCCGCATTGAAGTCGAGGTGAGCTTGGCCGCGGACGCGCGCGAACTCGGGGCCTCGGTGGCGGTGAGCGGGGTGTGCTTGACGGTGGTGCGCGCCGATCCGCAGAGCTTCGAGGCGGACATCGCCTTCGAGACCCTCGAGCGCACGACCTTGGGCGCGCTGCGAGCCGGCGACGCGGTGAACATCGAGCCGAGCTTGCGCATGGGGGACCCCTTGGGCGGGCACCTGGTCAGCGGGCACGTCGATGGCGTCGGCCAGATCCGCAGCATCGAGGCGCGCGGTGAGGCCCGGCAGATCGCGGTCGATGTGCCGCCTGCGCTGCGGCGCTACATCGCCGAGAAGGGCTCGATCTGCATCGACGGGGTCAGCTTGACGGTCAACGCCGTCGACGCGCAGGGCTTTTGGATCGGCTTGGTGCCGCACACCCTCGAGGTCACGACCTTGGGGCGGATGCAGGTCGGTACGCCGGTCAACCTCGAGGTCGATTTGCTCGCGCGCTACGTCGAGCGGATCTTGACGGTGGGAGGGCAGGGGGCTCGGGAGGGCCTGAGCATGGACAAGCTCGCGCAGGCGGGCTTCGTCGGCAAAGAACACACAGGCATCGACGCCGAGTCGTAATGACCGCGCGGTGACCGAGAGAGGAAGCACAGATGAGCCGATTTGAGAGGGTCGAAAAAGCGATCGCCGCCATTGCGCGCGGCGAGATGGTCATCATGGTCGATGACGAGGACCGCGAGAACGAGGGCGACCTCGTCATCGCGGCCGAGCACTGCGACGCCGCGGCCGTGAACTTCATGTGCCGCGAGGGACGTGGGTTGATCTGCTTGTCGCTGACCAGCGAGCGGGTCGAAGAGCTCGGCCTCAAGATGATGGTGCCGACCGACCACGGATCGATGGGCACGGCCTTTACCGTGTCGATCGAGGCGCGCGAGGGCGTGACCACGGGCATCTCGGCCGCCGATCGGGCGCGCACCATCGCCGTGGCCGCCGACCCCGAGTGCGGCGCCGCCGACATCGTGAGCCCCGGCCATATCTTTCCGCTGCGCGCCAAAGCGGGCGGCGTGCTCGTGCGCTCGGGACACACCGAGGGCTCGATCGACATCTCGCGCTTGGCCGGTTGCGGCTCGGCCGCGGTCATCTGCGAGATCATGCGCGACGACGGCGAGATGGCGCGCATGGACGACCTCGAGGGCTTCGCCGCCCAACACGGGCTTTGCATCGTCACCATCGCCGAGCTCATCGAGTACCGCCTCCAACGCGAGCGCCTGGTGGCCGCAGCCGGTGAGCGCAAGTTCGCCTCGCGCTTGCTCGGCATCGAGGCCGACGACGGCTGGACCTTGCACACCTTCCGCTCGCGCGTGGAGCCCGAAGTGACCTTCGTGGCCTTGAGCCTCGGCGAGGTCGGCGACCCCAGCTTGGGGCCGGTCCGTCTGCGGGCGCAGCGCGCCAACTTGCTCGGCGACGTCTTCGGCTTCGACGAGGGCGCGAGCGAGAGCGGCGGTCGTCTGCGGCGCGCGGTCGAGCGCATCAACCAGGTCGGCCGCGGCGTGCTCTTGTACGTGGTGGGTGGTGAGCTGGTGAACGTCGGCCTCGACGACGAAGGCGGCGGCGCCCACAGCCCGGGCCTGCGTCCGCGCGAGTCGGGCTTTCGCGACTTCGGCTTGGGCGCGCAGGTACTCAAGAGCCTCGGCGTCGAGTCGATCGAGGTGCTCACGGACAACCCGCGCAAGATCGTGGGCCTCGAGGGCTTTGGCATCCACGTCGCCGGTTCGGCGCCGCTGGGCTTGCACGCGGTGGACGGCGGAGCGGCAAAAGAGGCAGGCTAGGGCGTGGCCCGCATCCTCTTGTGCGTCGGCGGGGGCATCTCCGCCTACAAGGCCCCGAATCTCGTGCGCGAGT
>JAUIJR010000514.1 GCA_030431075.1 Polyangia bacterium
GCAGCGAGGCCAACGAGCTGGCAGTGCGGATCGCCCGGGCCGCTACCGGCCGCGAAGACGTGGCCGTCCTCGAGCACGCCTACCACGGCCACACTCAGACCCTGATCGAGCTGAGCCCCTACAAACACGCCGGGCCCGGCGGGCGCGGACCGGGACCCCATACCCGGGTACTGCCGATGCCGGATCCCTTGCGCGCGCCCTGGCGAGAACCGGAGTTTCGGGCCGCGCACGCGAAGGCATGGGCCACCGCCTTCGCTACGCCGGCCCCCGCGGCGCTGATGGTCGAGTCGATCATGGGTTGCGGCGGGCAAGTCGAGTTCGACCCGGGCTACCTCGAGGCGCTCTTTGCTGCCGCGCGGGCGGCCGGCGCCTTGTGCATCGCCGACGAGGTTCAAGTCGGCTTTGGCCGCGTCGGCTCGCACATGTGGGCCTTCGAGACCCAAGGGGTGCGCCCGGACATCGTGACCCTCGGCAAGCCGATCGGCAACGGTCATCCGATGGCGGCCGTCGTCACCACGCGCTCGATCGCGGCGGCCTTCGCCAACGGGATGGAGTACTTCAACAGCTTCGGGGGCAACCCGGTCTCGGCCGAGGTGGGCCAAGCCGTCCTCGCGGTGATCGAGGACGAAGGGCTGATGGATGCGGCGCGGATCAGGGGCGCCCAGCTACGCGAGGGCCTCGAGAGTCTCGCGCAGCGACATCCGGCCATCGCCCAGGTGCGCGGGCGCGGACTTTTTGTCGGCGTGGAGCTGTGCCGGCCCGGCGCTCACGAAGCCGACGCCGCGTTGGCCCGTCGCGTGGTCGAGCACGCGCGCGGGCAAGGGGTCTTGTTGAGCATCGACGGTCCGCGCCACAACGTCTTGAAGATCAAGCCGCCCCTGGTGATCCGCGAAGACCAGATCCGAGCGTTGATCGCCGCGATCGACGAAGGGCTGCGTCTCGGCGCGGGCCGGGGTCAGGGCGCGAACTAGCGGTCGCCTTCGTAGCCGCTCATCAACTGAGCGAGGCCCCCGGCGTTCACGGCCTGAAAGCCGGCGGCCTTCAAGCTGCCGACGGCCGAGCCGCTGCGGGCGCCCGAGCGGCAGTAGGCGACGATGACCTTGTCGCGCGGGAGCTCGTCGATGCGCGCGGCGAGCTCACCGACGGGGATCAGCTTGGCCCCGGGGGCAAAGCCCGACTGAAACTCGGCCGGCGATCGCACGTCGAGCAAGAAGGCGCCCTCTTCGACCAACTTCCACGCTTCGGAGGGGCTCACGCGCTCGGCCCCGCCGCCCAAGAGTCGAGACAAGAAACTCATCGCGCGGGCACCTTGCCCCGCGGGCGCGCCCACGGCAAGTCAGCGCAAGGAGATCCACACGCTGGGGCGCCAACGTCGCCGCAGCTCGCCGAAGCCCGCGCGTCCTTCGCTCAGGGCCAAGGCGGCGGGATAGACCCAAGCCAGGTCGCGCGCGCAGGCCCGACGGGCGGCGGCCACCCGTGGATGATCGACGGCCAAGAAGAGCTGGCCGCGGCTCCAACGCGGCGCAAAGTCGCCCTCACACAGCTGGACCTCGTGCTCCGGTGCGAGGCGCCGCGACAAGGCCGCGATGAGCTCGCGGTCCGCATCGCCGAGGGCGGTCGCGGGTAAGGCCCGGGGGGTCGGGCGCGCAAAGCTGCCGAGCTCGAGCACGCGGCGACCGAAGGCGCGCAGCCCTCGGCGCCAACGCTGCGACCACGCCTCGTCCGAGGGGCGCAGCGGTGGCGCTTGGATGTCCAGCTCGAGGCGGCTGGCGAGGCGGCCACGCAGCGCGTCGTCGAGAATGAAACAGCCCTCGCGCAGATCGTGCGCCTCGGCGTCATCGTCGGGATGCAAGGCGATCAGTCGACGGCGACCGCGCTGCTCGACGACCTCGGCGCGCAGATCGACCAAGGAGCTGGGTCGCAGCTCACCGCTCTCATCGCGTCGATCGAAGACCGGCAGCACGGCCAGCGCCCGCGCGTGGCTTTGGATCTCCATCCCCTGCAGACACAACAAGGCGAGCCGCCGGCGCTGGGCGGGCGCACGAGACTGCCGGGCGAGCACGTCCATGCGCGCGACGAAGGCGTCCATCATCGCCGGCAACAAGCGCTCGCCGAAGGCTCGCAGGTCGGCGCCGGTCGCCCGCGGATCCGAGACCCCCGGATCCGCGCCGTGCACTTCGAGGCTCGCGTCGAAGGCGGGTCCGCGCGCGGCCGTGAAGTGGGCCGCGACGACCCCGTGGCGCGTGAGCCAGACGCGAGGCGCGTCGCCCTCGTGGGTCACGGCGAGCTGCCCGCTCGGCAGCGGTGGATCGCTGCGGCGCGGCGGCAGGTCGCGCGGCGGCAAGAAGCTCAGATCCATGGCGGCGTCGAAGGGGGGCGGCGGCGCCTCGTGGTCGACGCGGATCCGGGCGGGCGAAAAGCGGCAGGCGTCGAGGCAGTGGCGACGGGCGCGTCGGCGATCGAGCTCGAGGCCTTCGACGCGCAAGCTGGCGGACTCGGGCGCGGCGCCCTCGTGGGCGCGCAGCTCGGCGAGGCTGTCGGCGAGGCGCAGCCGCATCCAGCCCGAGTCGGTCGGCAGCACGGCGTCCAGACGCATGCGGGCCGTACCGGCGACGACGATCAAAGCGAGGGCGCCCGCGCCTTCGAGCTCGATCATCGCCGCGTGGGCGGGGCGTGGGTCCTCGGCGGCGCGACGGATCGCCACGCAGGCTTCGAGCAGGGCGAGGGGCATGCGCCAGCCCTCGGCCCGTACCGAGATCCGCGCGGGGGCGAGTTCGAGCTCGATGACGCTCGCCCCGAGATGCGTGGCGAGGCGCACGCACTCGCTGGGCAGCTGCCAGTCGCCTTGCAGCTGCGCGCCCGCGAGCTTGCGGATCTGGGCGAGCACGTCGATCCGCAGCAGGGAGTCGGTGGTCAGCGCCAAGCTCTCGTCATTCGCTTCGGACATGCGACCCCCCTTCGGCGTGCGTGGCGGTGTCGAGCTCGAGGAGGGCCTCGGCCGCGGCGGCGTGACTGAGTTCGGCGCGCGCGCGGGCGGGGAGATCCACGCGCGCGAGGATCTCGTCGAGCAGACCAAAGCGGGCCGCTGCCGGTCGACGCTCGGCCGTCTTGCGCGCCGCGTCCAACAAGGCATCCTCGGCGTCGAGGTAGACGAGACGATCCAGCTTCCACGCGCGGGCCAGATGCAGGGCCTGCAAGTCGACCGAGCGGATCCGACGGTCGAGGCCCTCGACGATCCGGATCCGCCAACGGACCCCCGCCTCGCCCAGCTGGGCCTCGATGGCCGCGACCAGGGGATCGCTGTGGGCCTTGGACTCGAGCTCTCCGAGAGCGTCGAGATCGATCGCGCCCAAGGTGGTGGCGACGGCCTCGCCTTCGGCGCGCGCGCCGTCGAGGACGGTCACGCCCCGGGTCGCGGCGTCACGGCACAAGCGGCTGTCGCCGCGTCCCCAAAAGAGCTCTCCGCGCGCCGAGAGCTCGCGGGCGCGTACCAAGGAGATGGGCGCGCCCCGTCGCCGGGGCACCAAGCGGCGGGTAAAAAGCTCGGGCAACTGGCGAAAGGCCTGCGGCTGACGCAGCGCGCCTTGCAGCATCGAGACGAGGTCGACTTGCTCGCCCAGGGCCAAGGAGGCGCGACGGATCCGCAAAAAGAGCAAGAAGGCCAAAAAGGCCAGGGCCGCGCTGGCAGCGGCGACCATCGCCGGCAAGGTCGGCG
>JAUIJR010000515.1 GCA_030431075.1 Polyangia bacterium
AGGCTGCCCCGCCTCGGTGCGCGACGATCCGCAGCGGGTGGTTGACCGAGGCGAAGCGCGACGCGAGCGGTCGCGGGTTGGCGTCGCTGCGCTCGGCCGCGACGAAGAGCCCACCGAAGGCGAGCCCAAAGCTCAGCGCGCGGGCACGACGACGTCGGCGACGTCGATGCACGAACGACCCGCGGCGCAACACGTCCTCTTTGTCGCATCGGATCGCCTGCGCTGAAAAGGGGCCGGTGTACGTCGAGGTGCGATCCATGGCGCTGCTTTCGCAGCTTGCGCTGCGGTGTCGCCTCCGTAAGGCGAACGACACTCACAACGAAGCCGCCCCGAGCGCCTTTCGCCAAAGTCCGACAGAACTTCGTTCACGGCGAAACTCCGCGGCTCGAAGTGCGAAGGCGGCGCCCCTTGCTGCGGCGAGCGCGAGCCGAGATGCGTCGGATTCCCCCACCGCACGTTCGCCAGTGGGGCGAATTGCCCGTCGAACTCGAGGGGCACGATCTGGATAATCGTGAGCATGTTCTCGAGCGCCACCTCGACCGGCCGCCGCCCGACCTCGCGTCGTCGCTCGGCCCTCGTGCGCGCGGCGGGACTGCTGGTCGCCGCGATGGTGGCCCTCTTGCTTCCGCGTTCGGCGATGGCCGGACCGCCGGCGGTGGTCTACCAGCTCGAGGCGATGGCCCGCTCGCCCCTGCGCTTTCGCGTGGTGCGTCCGGTCGCGGTCTACTCTTTGCCGACGGAGCAGCTCGAGGGTCTGGCCATCGCCGCGCCTCCGGTGTGGAGCTTGGATCTCTCGGGTCCGCGGCTCGCCTTGCAGCCCGACTTGATGGGCCGTTGGCGCGCGGGGACGCGAGACGACGACCTGCGCGTGGCCGCCCCGCAGGCCAAGCGGGTGCGTCGCTTCGCGGCCGGGGTGGCGATGACCGGGGGCTTGTCGGTCCTGGCTGGTGGGCTGCTCAAAGGTGGGCGACGCAGCGGGGCGGGCGCCCAGGCCCCGATCGTCGACGCGGGCAGCCACACCGGGGCCGAGCTCGGGGTCGTCGTCGGCAGCGGTGTCCTGCTGACCTCGGCCGTGATGGCGAGCTTGCCCCTCGAAGGGGGCTTGCGTCGCTTGCGGCCCACCCCCATCGGCGGGCGACGCTGGGGCGGCGCGGCCTTGCGTTGGCGCTTTTAGGCTGGCTCGCCGACGGGGCGACCGGCGCCCATCTCTTCGACGAGGCGGGTGATCCGCGGCTCGGTGATCTCGAGCGGGCCCTCGCGCTCGCGGCGTTCGGCGTCGGCCCACTCGCGGACGAGGCGAAAGGCACCAAAGGCGAAGGCGTGCTCGCCGGCGAGCACGGCCGGCTCGAGGCGCTCGCGTTGGCCGGCCGCCTCCATCTCGAGCGCGCGGTGGTGGCAGTAGGGGTTGTTGCCGGGCCGTCCCAACAAGGGTTCGGCCGTCGCCGTGCAGCCGGCCATGCAGGTCTCGGCGTAGTAGCAGCTGCGACAAAAACCCCACAGCTCGTCGAGGCCGCGGCGTCGGTTGTAGGTGATCTCGGGCGAGCGCGACCATAGGGCCTCGAGGCCATGCTCGCGCCAGCTGCCGCCTTGGTTGGTCGGGCCGCCCAAGGTGGGGCAGGCCTTGAGCTGCCCGTTCGACTCGATGCCGATCGACGCGGTGCCGGCCGAGCATCCTTTGTAGTGGCCGGCGCGCTGCTGGGTCGAGCGCAAGGCGTGCTCGAGGGGTCCGAAGTAGCCGAGGTTGTTGCCCGGCCAGATCCGAACGCCCAGCTCGGCCGCGCGTGCGATCACCTTGCGCAGCTCTTCGAAGATCTCAGGGAACATGTAGGGCTGCAAGAGCAGCTCCGGGTGCTCGAAGGCGTTGCCGTGCGGGATGGTGACCTGCAGCTGCCAGCTGTGGATACCGGTGGGCGCCAAGATCTCGAGCAGCTCGAGGTGCTCGAAGCGATTCATCGCGTTGATCTGCGAGTTGCAGGCGATGGCCGCCCCGGCTTTGCGCAGGCGCCCCAGGGCCTCGATGGCCGCGCGCCAGCTGCCCGGCTTGTCGCGGGCGCGGTCGTGGCTCGCCTCGAGGCCGTCGATGGAGAGGTTGACCGAGGAGATGCCGGCCTCGACCATCGCGTCGCAGCGGGCCTGGCTCAAGTTGAGCCCACCGGTGGTCAAGGTCACGGTCATGCCGTGCTCGCGCAGGCGGCGGATCACCAACAAGAAGTCGTTGCGCAGGTAGGCCTCGCCGCCGATCAGCGTCACCTCGCCCACGCCGATCTCGGCGAGGTCGTCGGCGAGTCGCAGGGCTTCTTCGGTGTCGAGCTCGTCGGACCGCGGCAGTCCGGCCCGGGGGCCGCAATGCAAGCAGCGGTGGTCACAGGCCAAGGTGAACTCCCATACGGCCAGGCGCGGGCGCGGCATCTCGCCGGGAGCCAGCGGCAAAACACGGCGCGTGCGGGTCGGCTCGGCCAAGGAGACGATCGGGAGGCGGCGGCGAACGTCGTCGAGACCCACGCCTCACGCTACCACTGGCCGCAAAGGCTCGTACTTTTTGTCGCGTGCGTGACGCGAAAGCAGTGGCTCTCGGGGATCGGGGCGAATGGCCACACTCGCGGGCGCGGCTTCGCCTTGATCGTCGGCGACGGGCGCGCGAGCCTGCGGACCTCATGTCCGTAGCCAAGGTCACCGAAATCATCGCCTCCTCCGACAAGAGCTTCGACGACGCCATCGCCCAGGGCATCTCGCGGGCGACCAAGACCCTCAAGGGGGTCACCGGCGCGTGGGTCCAAGATCAAAAGGTCACCATCCGAGATGGTGCGGTCAGCGAGTACCGCGTCAACTTGAAGGTCACCTTCATCCTCGAGGACTGAGCCTCGCGCGAGCCTCGCTCGTGATTCGGAGCCTCCGGCGCAGCGCGTCGCGGGGCTCTTCGTTTTTGGATCGGGTCCCTCGGCGCATCGCGTCGCGTGGCCCGTCGAGTGGACGCCGTCCCGCGGGTCGGCCGCCCCTGCGGGCCTTCGCCGGCGCAAGGCGCCGAGATCCGGGGAGCGCTCGCCGGGCCCGGCCTTCGCAAGGCTCGCGGCGCATGTCGACGCGCGACGAAGACTTCACCGACACTCACTTTCCCGTGCAGCTCGAGCTGCAAGTCGAGCTCCCGGCCGACTCGAGCGCCGAGGTGCTCGAGGTGGCGCGTGCCTACCTCGAGCACGCCTTCGAGGCGCACGCCGAAGAGGGCTGCGCCGAGCCGCTCGAGGTCTTGCGCAGCGGGCGACTCGAGCTCGAGCTGCTCCCGCGCACGCGGCCGGCCACCGGCTCGGCCGTGCGCATCTTGTCGCAGGCGGCCCTGGATCTGGCGCGACCCCAGGCGACCACGGTCGTGGCCTTGCGCGCCCGCGACGCTTTGGGTCCGGTGCGCTGGGGTTTTTGGGCGGCGAGCGAGGGGGCCCGGGCCATCGCCGAGGGCCTGGCCGGGCGGGTCATCGATCCCCTGCGCGCCGGGCTCGGCCCCTTGCCCGTGCGCGAGTTCTCCATGCGCGAAGACGGACGCGTGCATGTGGGCCGTCACATCTGCGTACCGGCCTCTTTCGGCGCCGAGGGGCGCGCGTGGCTCACGAGCTTGGGGCTGCGCAAGTTCGGCGTGCCCGAACTCGAGATGCGCGAGGTCCCGGGCAACTTGGTCGAGAGCTGCGCGCGCATCATGGCCGGGGTGG
>JAUIJR010000516.1 GCA_030431075.1 Polyangia bacterium
GAGGCGGAGGCTTCGGGGGCGGCGGCTTCGAGTTTCACGACATCGGACAGGCCCGCGAGACCAGCTTCGACGACCTGCTCTCGAGCCTCTTTGGCGGGGGCCGGGTCGACTTTGGTGAGGCCTTCGGCCGCGGCGCGCCCCAAGGCCCCCGCAAAGGGCGGGACATCGAAGGCGAGATCAGCGTGCCTTTCGAGGCCGCGTTGACGGGCACCACCGTCCCCTTGCGCATCGACGGCGGGGGTGGAGGCCGCAGCTTGGACGTGAAGGTGCCCCAGGGCATCAAAGACAACTCCAAGCTGCGCTTGCGCGGGCAAGGGGGGCCGGGCCAGCCGCGCGGCGACATCTTGTTGACCGTCCGCGTCGAGCCCTCTTTGCAGTGGCAGCGCAGCGGCGACAACCTCGAGACCAAGCTCTCGATCACCGCCTTGCAGGCCTACCGTGGGGGGCCCGTCGACGTGCAGACCCCTTGGGGCGACGTGACTTTGAAGCTGCCGCCGGGCAGCCAAAGCGGCCAGACCCTGCGCCTGCGGGGCAAGGGGATCCAGTATACGAGCGCCAACCGAAAGGCCGGAGATCTCATGGTCACCCTCGAGGTGAAGCTGCCGCCCCCGGGCGACAAGGGCTTGCTCGAAGCCCTCGAGCGCCTCCAGGGCGAGACGGTGCCGGCCTGAGTCCGACGAGTCGGCCTCCCCTCCCCGATCCCAGTTTCGGTCGATGCCCCCCAGCTTTGTGGGAATCCGGCCGCTTTTTCGTTGCGAATGTGAGCTACGCGGCGGACACTCGCCTCATGTTCCGCCCGCGCTCTACCTTGCTTCGCCCCCTGACCTTGGGCTGCGCCCTGCTCGCCGCCCCCCTGTTCGCATGTGGAACGGACGGCGAGAGCGAGAGCAGCGGTGAGGCCGGTGAAGCCGGCGAAGGCGAGGCGGGCGACACCTCCGAGGCCTCGAGCAGCGCGACCAGCGTCACGAGCACGACGACCTCCGCGACGGGCAGCACCGACGACTCGAGCTCCACCTCGGCCGACGGCTCGACCACCTCGAGCTTCGTCAACAACGATACGACGATGGGCTGCGGCACCGAGTGCAACATCTGGGCGCCCACCGAATGCCCCGACGGCGAGAAGTGTACGGCCGTCGCCTGTGAGGTCGGCTCGAACGCCTGGGACTCGAACGTCTGCCTTCCAGTCGAGGGCGACAAGCTCGCGGGTGACGACTGCGAAGGCGCCGGCGTCACCGGCTTCGACGACTGCGACGAGGGACTGATGTGCTGGGACGCCGACCCCGACACGGGGCTCGGGACCTGCATCTCCTTTTGCCAAGGCTCGCCCGCCGCGCCGAACTGCCCGACCGCGGGCCAGCTCTGCGCGCAGGCCAACGATGGCACCTTGCCGATCTGCTTGGACAAGTGCGACCCCCTCTCGGCTGACTGCCCCGACGCCGACGACCTGTGCATCCCCAATCCGGGTGAGCCCGGCTTCGTGTGTGTGCTCGATGCCTCGGGCGGGATGGCCCCCTACGGCACCCCCTGCAACGGTCCGAACGAGGACGACAACAGCTGCAACACGGGCCTGATCTGCATCCCCTCCGAGGGGGTGCCCTCCGGAGACTGCGGGAGCGCGCCGGGCTGCTGCAGCCCGATCTGCGACGTCACCGCCGCCAACAATTGCCCCGGGGCCGCCCAAGGCCAGCAGTGTCTGCCCTTTTACCCCTCGACCGTCCCCGGCTACGAGGACGTGGGCATCTGCTCGATCCCGCAGTAGCCCGGCGAGCGCGCCGCATCGGCGCGCTACACTTTCGTCGTGAGCACGCCCCCCGCCGACTTGCCGCAGACGCGTGAGTACCTCGCGTCGCTGCCGGCGGGCCTCGAGAGCTATCCCGAGGCCACGGTCAAAGGCTCGCTCATGCGCGAGCTCGTCAATCGGCCGCCGCCCCCGATGAAGATCGACGCGGTGCCGGAGGACTTGCGCCCCCTTTTCGATGATCCTCCCTTGGTCTCGGAGTGGGTCCCCGAGGTGCGGCTGGTCGCCTTGTGCATGACGACCCTCGAGATCGCCTACGAGGGTGAACAAGCCCCCTACTGCGACTTCATCCAAAAAGCGATGCACGACGTGATGGGCAGCCCCCTTTACCGGGTGCTCTTCGCCTTGCTCAGCCCGCACCGCCTGGCCAAGGGCAGCCAAAAGCGCTGGGACGCGCTGCGCCGGGGCACGACGCGTCAGCTGCTCGAGCGCAACGAAAACGGCAACGTCGGGGTCATCGGCTACCCGCCGAATCTCTTCAACCGCTTTTACATCGCCAACACCTTGGCCGGCCTGCTCGGCATCTACCAGCTCTCGCGCGCGCCGGATCCGGTGGGTCGCATCCTCGAGTGGACCCCGACCTCCGCCACCCTCGAGATCATCTACGACCAGTCGAAGCCGCGCGGGCGCAAGCTTTGATCCGGCCTCAGCCCGCGCGCGCGCGCAGGGCCTCGCGGATCCGTTCGAGGGCCTCGGGCAGGCGCTTTTTGGGGATGTTCACGCGCGTGGGCATGCCGCCGCCGAGATCCAAGAGCTCGACGAAGTTCAAGCCCGAGTCGAAGGGCGCCGCGATCGAGACGTTGCCTTGGTCGGAGACCACGGCCACCGTCGCCAGTTTTTGGCCGAGCAACAAAAGCTCGGTCTTGTCGAAGGGACCGTCGCCGCTTTTGAGGGTGACCTGGGCGATGTCGTCGGCGATGGCGTAGCGCGCAGCGATGGTCTTGGAGTTCGCCTCCATGCGTGCGTACTCGCCGGCCCAGTGTTCGATGCGCTCGCGCGCGGCGCCTTTGGGTTGGCCCTCGACCAGCCAACGGACGATCAAGGGCAGCAGGCCCGACTCGCGGTAGCCCGCACGCAAGGCCGAATCGACCAGCTGGGCCTTGGGCGAGGGCTCGCCGATGCGGGTGTCCACGCAGCGGGCGTCGTCGTCGGCCCCCGGGTAGGGCTCTTTGCCGCCCAAGATCCATTTCGCCGCCGCGTAGAGACCATCGAGATCGAAGTGCGCGACGACGGTATCGATGGGGCCCGTGTTGCGCACCATCTCGGGCGTGATCATCTCGGGGCACGCCCCGTGCTCGGCCTTGGTGCACAGCACGAAGCGCTCGTCCTTGGCGAAGTCGACGTGGCGCGGGTGGTCATGGTGGTCCACCCAGCACGCCAGGCGGTCGCCGAGGCGCTCGATGAAGCGCCCCGTCGTCTTGTCGAAGCCCTTGCCCAGGTTGTCCGAGGCGAAGGCGATGTCGAGCACCACCACGCGCCCCTCGAGCTCGGCCGCCTTGGGCAGGCGGCGCGGGCTGGCGAAGACCATCGCCGGAAAGCGCGCGTCGCTCATGCGAGCTCCGATCGGGCCGCCTCCAGCTCGCCGAGGGTGTGACCGTCCCCCGCCGCGCGCGCCCGGTCGATGCCTGCTTCCAAGGTCGCGCGCGCCGCGTCGGCGTCCCCCATCTCCACCAGCAAGTTGCCCGCCATCAAGTAGCTGGGCAGGTAGTCGGCGTGCGCCTCGATCAGGGTCTCGAACGCGCTTCGCGCGTCCGCGTGGCGCCCGACCTTCTTGAGCTCCATGGCGAGGCCGTAGCGCGGGAAGGGATCGTCGGGGCGCTGTTGGACGATCTGTTCGAGCATGGCGAGGCGGTCCATGGGCGACGCAATATAGCAGCGCTGCTTCGGCGCGGCCGCGGC
>JAUIJR010000047.1 GCA_030431075.1 Polyangia bacterium
GCCCTCTTTGGGGATCGGCAAGGTGTTCGCGTAGACCAGGGAGCCGCCGCCCACGCCCGAGCCGGCCAGCACCGTCACGTGCTTGAAAAAGCGCATCACGAAGAGCCCGCGCCAGCCCAGCTTGGGCATCCACAGCCAGCGCTTGAGGTTCCAGTTGGTCTCGGGGAAGTCGCTTTCTTTGAGCTCGCTTCCCCGCTCGAGCATGAGGACCGAGTAGCCCTTTTCGACCAGGCGAAGGGCCGATGCGCTGCCGCCGAAGCCGGACCCGATGATGAGAAAATCGGCGTCGAAGTCAGCGCTCATGCGCTTCGTTTTTAGCACGGGGCCTTAGTCGTGCGCATCGACGCTGGCCGCGCCGCTGGGATGGCTCGCTTCGAGCAAGGCGAGGCCGGTCTCGCGCGCCTCGAGTTCCCAGGCAAAAAAGGCCGTCACGTAGTCGGCGGCCAAGTCGCGGGCCGTCGCGTTTTCGAGGTAGGTGAAGCTCTCGCCGGGGAGGGTCTGGCGCTCGTCTTCGCCGCAGCCCGGCATGAAGAGATCGGTCATGCCGCAGATGTCCGAGAAGGACCAGTGGCCCGCGTCCTCGACCTCGACCAGCCACGCCGGGGCGGGCAGGGCGGCGAAGTTGTCGCGGATGAAGTTGTTGCCGACCTCGGTGATCGAGTTGTCCTCGCGCGCGAGCAAGAAGAGCATCGGCTCGGCGATGTCCGCGACGGCGACCCCGGGCAGCAAGAGGCTCTCGACCGGGGCGGCGATGGCCACACCCGCGCGCACGCGCGGGTCGTCTTGGAGGACCAAGCCGGTCGTGGCCGCGCCGAAGCTGTGGCCGAAGACGCCGAGGGCCTGGGCGTCGATGTGGCTGCGAAGCGCCTCGGGCAGGGGCGCGGCGTCGCTTTCGATCACGTCGAGCACCGCGCGGACGTCGGTACCGCGGACTTGCAAGAAGTCTGCGCTCACGCCCTCCGCCTCACCGTCGAGCTCGTCGAAGAGGGTGTTGTCGACATGGTCGACGCCGAAGACCACGAAGCCATGGGAGGCCAGGCGCTCGGCGATGAAGGCGCTCGAAAAGCGGGTGCACACGTGGCAGTGCGAGAAGACCAGCGCGGGGAAGGGGTCACTGGACGGGGCGACCGGGGCGTCCCGGTGGGCCTCGCCCTGGACGCGGGGACACTCGGCGGGCGCCGCGTCGAGCAGCTCTTGGAGGGCCTGGCTTTGGGCGCCGTCGAGTCCGTAGTCGACGAGGGTGCTCGGGGCGCTCGTCACGGCCTCGGCCGGGTACCAGATCTCCACCGGCAAGCTGCGCGCGTCGGCACCTTGGATCGTGATCTGCGTGTGCCCGACCGTGTAGGGACCGGCTTCGCTGGGGTCGGCCAGATCCGGGTCGCCGGTCTCGCCATCGCCACTTTCGCCAGTCTCCGCGTCGTCACTCTCGCTTTCGGCGGTCGCTTCGCTGCTCTCTTCGCCGGCGGGATCGGATCCGCAAGCGAAGGCGAGGGCGACGAGGCCAAGAGCGAGCGCAGGACGAAGCATGCCGCAGTGTCGCGCGCGGCTCGCTGGACTCAAAGCAGTTGTTTTTTGAGCGCCTCGAGCGAGAAGTGCTGACCGGGGCACTGGGTCAAGCGACCGTCGACGCCTCGGTGGGTGGTGACTCGATCGCTGGGGATCTCGAACTTGGCCATCAAAGTGCGGGTGAGCTGTCCCAGGGCCTGCATCTGCGCGCCCGAAGGCGGGCCCTTGGTCTCGAAGTTCCCCACCAGCACGATGGCCAGGCTCTCGGGTGCACGCTCGGGGTGGAACAGATGCATGGCCGGGACTTGGTGGCGCCAACGCGCGAGTTGGATCGCGCCGTCGGGACCCTTGACGCCGTTGTTCACGACGAAGTGGTACTCGGCCCCGAGCTCGTCGTCGAAGCGGCGACGGTGGTAGGCGTCGAGGCCGGCCACGCTCGCGCCTCCCGAGGCGGTGTGGTGGATGACGATCCATTTCCAGCCGCGCTGGACCGACTGGCTGCGCAGATCCAAGATCGTCTGCTTGTTGCTCGCGCGGGTCTCGGGCTCGGGCTCGGCGAGCGGGCGGCCTGCGTGGGCCGGGCGGGGCGCGCACAGGTGGACGGCTCCGCATGCGCACAGTCCGAGGAAGCGACGGCGCGTCGGGTCGAGAGGATGCATCGGGCGCCCCAACGGGCGAGACGAGCCCTCGATCTGTGCGCTACAGCGCCCCGGCGCGCGCGATCGCGGATCCGCCGGTCGATCGCGTGTAGGATCGAGATTCGATGAGCGTGGGGTCCGCATCACCCGAGGGCAGCACGGCGCTCGCCCCCTGGGAGCCAGCTCCGGTGCCGGCCGCCTTGGCCGAGCCCGGGAGCGGTCCCGGTCGCTGGCGCCACGCCATCACCCGCGGGACGATCATGCAGGTCGCCGGCGTCGCGGGGCTCGTCGGATTTTTCAAGGTGGCCCCCTTGGTGGCCTTTGCGTCGCTGCTCTTTGGCGTCGGCGGGGGCGCGCTGGCCAAGCTGGGCCGTCGGGACGAAGCCGGGCGCCTGGACATCACCTTGCGCGAGGGTCTGACCCGGCCGAAGTGGGCGGCCAAGCTCTTGGCCCACTACGCCCAGCGCGGCTCGAGCGTCTCGATGCGCTGGTCGGCGCGGGCCTGGCTCGCGCTTTATGCGATCGAGTCCGGCGACCTCGAGTCGGCCACGCGAGCCTACCGAGGCCGCGACGACTGGACCCAGGCTTGGCTCGATGGCGAGCTCGATCCCGACGCCTTGTTGGTCCCCGCCGTCTTGTCGTGGATCGTACCGATGGCCTTCGCGCCGGGGAGCGTTCCGCGTCGCGCGGCCATCCACCACACCCGGATCCGCAACGCCCCCTTTCGTACCGAGGTGCTGCCCTCTTTGAGCTTGATGCTCGAGGCCCTCGAGGCGACGGCGGCGGAGGATCGCGGCTACGCGCTGCGGGCGATCCAGCGACTCGAAGCCTCGGCGACGCGTCAGCACTTTCCCAAGCTCTCCTTGTTGGTGCGCGCGCAGGTGGGCCGACTGATCCCGGAGTTGCGCGCGGACATCGACGCAGAGCTCGACCCGGCGAGCCGAGAGTTCTTGGCGCGGGTGATGCCGACCTACGCGAAAGATGAGCTCCGCGGGGTCTTTCGCACGCCGGCCCAGACCCGCCAGTCCGGGGAGCGCCCGGCACCGCGGGCGCCCCTGGCCGTACGCGAGCGCGTCGAGGTGGCCGCACGTACGCGCGGCCGAGACCGCATCGAGCGCTTCATCCGACTCGATCGCCGCTTGGGCACGGTGATCTGGGGCGGCGCGACCGCGTCGGTCGTCTCCATCTTCATCTTCGGTGGCTACGGCGCCGCCCTGGCGATCGCCGGCTTGGGGACCAGCGTGGCCGTCGGGCTCGGTCGGGCGGTGCACCGCCGGATCGCGCGTCGGCGTACCCACGTCAGCGCGCTGTTGGGCGTGGAGGGGCTGGCGCTGCCCGCCTGGCGGGCGGAGCTCGACGCCGAGTTCCCGACGCTCATCCAAAAGGACCGCTACGACGGCAGCTCGGAGGCCGCGCAGCAAGCGGGGGCGCTCACCCAGGAGTGCTTTGTCAGTTGCGCGATGGCCGAGCGGGCTTGGCGACGCGGAGATCTCGACGAGCTCGAGGCCGCGATCGCCTGGTGTTTCGAAGACCTGGTCCCGGCCGCCATCGAGGCCAGCGTGTTGCGCTGCTGCGGGGCGAGCTTGGTGCGGCTGGCCGCGGCCACGGGGCGTCACGAGATCGCCGCCCAGATCTTCGAGGTCGCCAAGGCTGCGGCCCCCGCCTGGTACGCAGGCCGACACCCACGCTCGGCCTACGGAGGGGCGCGCTCGGCCTTGGCCTTGGCCGGCGCCTGGGCGGCGCTGCTTCGGGGCGAGGCCGAGACGGCCGCGCGGCTCCTCGCCGAGACCCGTGGGTGGCGATGGGCGCGGGCGTGGCCACGAGACCGACTCTTGTACGCGCAGATGATCGCAAAGCTGCGCGCGCGCGTCGCCTCGAGTCGTGAACTACCGGTCTACCTCGCACCCGACACTACCGAGGGCGATCGCGCGTGGTTGGTCGATCGTTGGCGTCCTTGTTTCGGTGAGGCACCCAGCTACGGCAGTCGCGAAGTTCCGGTCGCGCCTGCGGCGGTGCGATGAAGGGCAGCGCCTCGGGGCGCCACAGCGGCGGGACGAGGCCCTCCGGGGGTCGCAGCGGCGGCGGCGCGGGGGGTGTTTCGCGACATGGGTGGCGCAGGACCGGCCGATCGGAGCGGGGGCCTTCGCGCGGCGCGAAGCCGAAGGTGGGCAGCAAGAGGATCGAAGCGAGTATTTGCGTGAACACCTGCGCCCATCGGCCGTGGGCCGTGGGGCTTGCACGCAGACTCGAATCGGGCCGTCAGGCGGAGCTCAGGGCCCGCGCAGCTCGAACTTCACCGGGATGACGATCGTCGCGACCTTCTTTTTGAAGGTGTCCGGCAAGGGCATGAAGGGCGCGGCGCGCTCGCACATGCGCAGGGCCTCTTGGTCGAGGACCTCGTGGCCGGTCGAGGTCTCGATCTGCGGCGGCGCGACCAGGTTGCCGAGTCGGTCCACGCGCAGGCGCACGCTCCCTTTGCCCTCGAGACCCAAAGAGCGCGCGGCCGCGGGGTAGCGCTTGTGGGCCGCGACCTTCTTGTAGATGCCCTTGCCGTAGGCGCGAAAGTCGAGCTTGGCCTGCTTGGGATCGACCTCGGGGGCCGGCGGGGGCTCCGGGGGCGGGGGCTCCGGGCGTGCCACCGGCGTGGGGACCGGGGCCGGGCTCGGGGCGGTCGGAGTCTCGATCGCAGGGGCCGGGCTGGGCGCCGGGGGCGTCGGCTCGGGAGGCGGGGTGTCGCGCTGCGGCTGCGCCTTCGGTGGGGGCTGTGGCGTCGGCTCGACCACCGGCAGCTCGGGCTCCGGGGGTGGCGGCTCGGGCTCGGGAAGCGGTTCAGGTTCGGGCTCCGGTGGCGCCTCGGGCTCGGGGGGCGGCGGTCGTTGCAGACGCACCCGCACGGTCTGGCGCTCGCGCGGCGTGGGCTCCGCGTCGACCACCAGCATCGCCACGCCGGCGTGCACGCCGACGGCGATGGCGAGGGGCCACGCGGCGCGCGAGAACATCAGCTGCCCCCGCCGCCTTTCGTCTCGGCTTGGCTGGCGATGGCGACGGCCTCGAAGCCAGCGGCCTGGGCCAGATCGAGCACGGTGATCGCCGCTTGCACATTGGCCTCGCGGTCGGCGATCAGCAGCACCTGCTCGTGGGACTTGCGGGCTTCGACCAAGGCCCCGGCGACCTCGCCCGCCTCGATGCGCTCGCCTTTGATCTCGATATGCCCGTCGGCGAAGACGGTGACCTGGAGGCCCTCGGCGGAGTTCGGCGTCGTCTGCCGGCTGCCGGGGAGCTGGACCTCGATGTCGCGTTCTTGGCGGAAGGTGGCCGAGAGCACCACGAAAATCACCAAGATGAAGGCCACGTCGATCAGGGCCGACAAGTTGACGCTGGGTCGTCGTCGCTCCGAGGTCGTGAAGTCCAGCATCGGTGGCTCGAGGTCAAAAGGAGTGAAGAGTGACTACTTTTGGGCTTTGTCGACGACGCGGCCTTCGACGCCGATCGCGTAGCGCATGCGCTGCACCATCGAGGTCATCTGGAGTTTGAAGCGGTCGACCCGGCTCGAGAACCAAGCGTGGACCGCGAGCGCAGGAACGGCCACGGTGAGGCCGGCCGCCGTCGTCAGCAGGGCCTTCCAGATGCCGCCGCTCAAGGTGGCCATGCCCATGGCGCCGCTGGACTGCATCTCGATGCCCATGAAGAGCTCGACCATGCCGACCACGGTGCCGAGCAATCCGAGCAGCGGCGCGATCTCGGCCGTCAGCGACAAGGGGCGCAGGTTCTTCTCGAGGCTGGCTGCCTGCTCGAGGCCCAGACGCTGGGTCTCGGCGTCGACCGCCTCGGGGTTTTCCTCGGCCGCGCGCAGTAGGCCCGAGATGACCCGGCCGGCGGGGTGCTGGGCTTCGCGGGCGTGACGCTCGGCGCCGCTGCGGTCCCCGGCCTCGATGTGGCGCACCGTCTCTTCGAACCAGGCGGTGTCGTCGAGGGCGGCGGCACGAAAATCGAGCCACTTGCGCACGGCCACCGCGACCACGAACAAGGAGCACAAGTAGATCGGCACCATCGTCCAGCCGACTTGCTGGAACAGCTCCCAGATGGTCATGCTCTTCATGGCGGACCGCTGATTTACTCGAATTCGTACTTGAAGCCCAGCATGGCGAAAAAGGGCCGCCCGGGGCGCAGGCCAAAGGGGCGCCGCGAGACTGCGTACTGGTTGCCCGTGATGTTGGACAAGGTGGTGTAGATCGACGCGCGGCGGGTAATCCACACGCGTCCACCGGCGTCCAGCGTGAAATAGGCGGGGATCCGCAGCTCGTCGGGGATCTCACCTTGGCCAGGGAGGTCCCGCATCTCGCCCGTGAAGCGAAAGCTCGCGTCGAGCGAGAAGCGCTCGGTGCCGCCCGCGAGCCAAGCCGAGGCGGTGTGCATCGGAAGGTAGGGCAGGGCGTCGCCCGCTTCGACGTCACCGAACTGCGGCGAAGACGACGAGAAGCTGGTCAAAAAGCGTGACCAGGTAAAGGTGTAGTTGCCGCCGCCGGTGATCCATCCGGAGGGGCGCCGCCCGCGGCCGGAGATCCGGTGGGTGTACGAGCCCGAGAGCTCGCTGCCCGCGACCTGCACTTTGCCGGCGTTGTACTGGGTGCCGATGTTGGTGTCGTCGCAGCCCTGGGCGAAGGTGCACTCACCGGTCAGGTTGGAGTAGTCGTTGTAAAAGCCGGCCGCCTCGGCGCGCAGGCCTCGCCACTCGGAGCGCAGGCCCAACTCGTAGTTGATGCTGCGCTCGGCCTCGACCTCGTCGGGTTGGCCCGGCGCCACCGGCGAGAAGCCCGAGTGTACGCCGGCGAAGACCCCGAGCTCGTCGATGAGCTGCACGTGGGCACCGATGCCCGGGACGAAGACCGGCGTGAAGTTGCGGCTCGAAGTGTCGGCGAGCTCGTTGCGAAAGCGGGTGCCGATCAGCTCGAGGCGTGCACCCGGGGTCACCGTGATGCTGTCGATGATCCGGATCTCGTCCATCACGTAGAAGGATCCAGCCAAGGCGAGCCCGCGGTTGCGCGTGGTGTCGACGACCTCGCTGCCTTCGGGGACGAGCGTGCCGCGCACCATGGTGTGACCCTCTTCGGTGTGGTGCCGTCGAATCTCGTCGTGGTGGAAGCGCGCGCCGATCTCGATGTCCTGGTCGACGTGCTTGGTGTGCGGGCGGATGTGCAGGACCGACTGCACCCCTTCGGAGACGTAGGAACGATCGTTCGTGCCGATCAGCAGGGTCTGATCGCTGCCGACCGAGTCCTCTTCGCCGCGCAAGACGGCGAGAAAGACGGCCGCCTGGCCACCGGCGCCGTCGCGCAGGATCTCGGTGATGGGCGGCCCGCCGCGAAAGGCGTTGAACTTGCGCCACGCGCGGGAGAAGTCGTGGCGGTAGGCGGTGGTGCGCAGCTCGATGAGCGGTCCGTGGATCAGCAAGTAGCTGAGCTCGGCCTGGGTGCGCCACCACTGCATCCGACCCTCTTGCGAGGCCGCGTAGCGACGGTAGGGGTCGGCTTCGAAGTCGCTGTCCGTGAGCCCGAGGTAGGTCTCGTAGGAGCGCTCGGTCGAGACCCCGAGCTTGAGATCGACTTGGTGGAAGGTCGCAGCCGAGGGCGAGTTGTGGGCCCGCCCTTTGACCATGAACTCGTTCTTGCCGAAGCCCGTTTCGCCACCGCCGTCGATGTGCTTGAAGCCGTCGGACTGCAAGCGCAGCCCCTCGACCAAGAAGCCACCGTAGCGCCAGCTTTGCCCCCAAAAGCCGTGGACCTTGCCGTAGCCGCGCAGGCCGAGGCCCAAGTCGAGTCCGCCGGCGCGCCCGCGGGGGATGCCTCGGGTCTGCATGTTGATCGCGCCACCGATGGTGTTGGGACCGTGGCGGATGGAGGCCGGGCCCTTGAAGACTTCGAGGCCGACCATGCGGGTGGTCATCGGGAAGTAGTAGGCCGCGGGCGCGGCATAGGGGGCGGGGCCGAGCAGGACCCCGTCCTCCATCAATGTGACCTTGGAGCTGCGGTTCGAGTCGACGCCGCGAAGGCCGATGTTGGGTCGCAGACCAAAGCCGTCTTCGCCGCGCACGTAGACGCCCGGGACGAGCTCGAGCACGCGGTGAACGTCGTCTTGCTCGAGGCGCTCGAGGGTCTCGGCGTCGATGCGGTGCGCCGAGCCGACCACGCGGGGGAGGGCCTCGGCGTCACCGATGATCGAGACCGTATCGGTCTCGACGTCGGCCGTACGGGCGGGACGGGGCGCGGCGTCTTTCTCGGCCGGGCCCGCGGAGTCGGCCGGAGCGCTCGGGGCCTCCGGGTCCGCCTCGTCGCCCGAGCTGGGCGGGTCGCCCGCGGCGTCGACTTCGGGGTCCTCCTCGTCGAAGTCCGACAAGTCGAGGTCCGGGGCGTCGGGGTCGTTCTCGGGGTCGTTGTCGTCGAGCTCCGACAAGTCGAGGTCCGGGGCGTCGGGGTCTTCGGTCGGGGGGGCGTCCTCCGGGGGGGCGTCCTCCGGGGGCGCCGTGGGGCTCGGAGGCGGCGTCGGCTGCAGGTCCACCGGCGGGATGTCGTCGTCGAAGCTGGGGGGCGCGGGATCGGCCGGGGCGGCGCCGGGGGACTGCGCGCGCGCGTGCGAACTCAGGCCCAAGCTGGCGAGCAGCCCGAGGGAGGCCGCTCGTCTCGCACCGAGTCGCGGGCGCGGAAGCAGCGAGCGGGCCGCGGCGACGCAGGGATCGAAGAGCGCCGAGAGCAAGCTGCTCGAGTTGTGGTTGCGATCCGCGTCGGGCAGTCCGAACTGCGCCGGCAGCTCGCCCGTCGAGGGGCGCCAGCTGCCGAGCATGCGGTCCCAGCATGCGAGCCAAGTGCCAAAGTTGAGCTGGCTGCCTTGGTGGCCGTGATGGATCTGGTGCTGCGCGGGGCTGATGAAGAGGGCTTCGAGTCGGCCCCAGCCCCACGGGACGTGGCTGTGACGCAGGTTGCCCCCGATGGCGTTGAAGGCCAGCCCGATCGCGCCGACGCCCCACAGCTGCCACTGCACGGCGCGTTCTCCAAAGGCGACGAAGAACAGGCCGGTGACCAGGCCCGTCACCAAGACCGCGCGGAGCTTGTACAGCAGCGACTCGACCGGATGCACGCGGTGCAAGGTGATGGGCGTCAGCACCTCGGCCGAGTGGTGGACTTGATGGAACTGCCACAGGAAGTCGACGCGATGCATCGCCCAGTGCAGCGCAAAGCGGCTCAGGTCCCAGGCCACGAAGAGGGTGACGCTGAATACGGCGGTGATGAGGGCGGGGGGCCACGCGAGGGTGCTCGGCGCGGCGACGCTGGAGTGGAGCGCGGTGACGACACCCGAGGCCAGGGCGTGTGCGCTCAAGGCCAGCGGAACGAAGATCAAAGCCGAGGCGATCGGCTGCACGAGCATCAAGGCGAAGTCGAGGCGGGACGAGGCGCTGCGCCAGCGTCGCCAGCTCGCCGCCGAGCCCTCCCCATCGGATCGCGTCTTCGTTCCTCGGCTCCGCCAGGCGATCGCCGCCGCGATGAGCAAGGCGCAAAGCAGCCACGCCCAGTGCGTGCGTTCACCCGGGTCGGTGAAGAGCGCAGCCCAGCTCTCGGCGAGCTCGTGCAGACGGGTCGAGGCCCGCGCCGCGAGGTCGGGCTCAGTCGGCGTCACCACCCGCCTCACTCGGAATGTCGAGGGCAAGGGCGACCGTGAACTCACCTTTGAGGAGATCGGTGATCACCTTGATGCGGGCGTGAACTTCGTCGAGCGCCGCGGGGTCGGCGAGGAGGGCCTCGCGGAACTCACCTTCGAAGCCGGCGAGCTCGGCGCGCGCGCCCTCGATGGCTTCGTCCATCTCCGTGGCCAGATCTTCGCGCCCGATCGAGATCAACGCGTCGTCGAATCCCGTGCCGGCCTCGGCGCTGGGGCCCCCGAAGTAGAGCTCGGCGAACGCCTCCAAGTTGGCGATGACGGCGGCCTTGGCGTCGAGGGCATGCGGCGACTCCAGACCGTCGAGGCAGACCTCCGATCCGCATTGAAAGATGCCCGCCGGTTTGCCGACCTTGAGGTCCTTGACGGCGCTGTCCAGGTAGAACATCGCCCGCATCACGTCATCGAGCGTCTCGTCGACGTTGGGGTAGGGCGAGCCCTCGCGGGTCGGGTCGAGCAGGTGCTCGTGAAAATCGTCGCCGGGCTGCCAGCGATCGGCCAGCGCCGTGGCTTGATCCGCGGCGGCCTGCGCGATGGCGGCGGCGTAGGCGGCGCGTCGGCGGCCGATCTCCTCGCTGCCGAGCGCATCCCACTGTCCCTCGGCGTTGATGGGCAGCTGTGGCGCGCAGCTGTTGGCCGGCGCGTCCCAAAACAAGAGGTACTCGAGGGCGTCGTAGCCGTAGACGTTGACCAGCCGGGTCTCGACGAAGTCGGCGTTGGCGTACTCGCCCGAGACCAGCTCTTGATCGATGCGACAAGGATTGATCGAGGGCCACGAGTAGAGCTCGTCCCGGATGCCCTCGCCTCCGAGGTAGCTACCCGAAGCTCCTGCGGGCCCGAGCTGCATCGCGTCGAGGCGCTGGGCGCTCTCCCAGGCGGGGACCCAGGCCTCGCGCGCCGCCGCGAGGGAGGCCGCCGTGTCTTCGGCCCCCTCGGCGGCGTCGGCCCAGGCCTGGACGGCGAGGGTCAGCGCCTCGCTTTGCTCGGCGAACTCGAGGCTGCGCGGGGCCATGACCTCGCGCGCAATGCTGGCGAGGATGTCGGCTTCGAGCTCGTCGCTCGCCCCCGTCTCCCCCGCGTCACCGCCTCCGAGATCCGCACACGCCCAGATGCTGAGGGCCAAGGCGGCGGTGGTGGGTTTCCAGACGCGAGAGAAGACGAACGGGGACGAGGACATTTTGCTTGGCTTTCCGAAGGGAGCGACTACCAGCCGCCTTGGCCGTCGTCGTCGCCCAAGTTGGCGGCGTCGAAGCCGTAGGCGTCGCCCAAGATCTGTCGGGCGCTGCGCAGGTCGGCCGCGTAGGCCTCGAGGTCACCGCCGGGCAAGACCGGGGCGGTGCCCAGAAGGTCGTGCAAGGTGGCGAAGTCGGCATCGCCGACGGGGCTACGCGGGTTGAACTGCAAGCTGAGGGCAAAGCCCTTGAGCTCCGACCAGTGCTTGGCGTGGCCGACGAAGTCGTACTCGGTTGCGCTCATGTCGGCGAGGGTGTCGTTGATGTAGTGCACCGCGGTGGCGGCGATGGCCTTTTCCCAGGCATCGACGGCGATGTCACGTTGTGCCTGCAAGTCGGCGTAGCTTGCATCGTCGAGGGCGCCATCGGCCGTCGCGATGATGTGACGACCGGCCAAGAAGGCCTCCATCGCGTCTCGCGTAAAATCGGTCGTGGCCGTGCTTCCTCGGTCGCGCTTGGCCGCGTTGACGGCGGCGCCGAAGTTGTACTCGGCCCCGAGATCGATGAAGCCGTCGGCGTCGGCGTCGTGGTAGCCCGACGACCATCCGTCGCGCCCGCCGGCGCCGGCGATCTCGTCGTCGCTGTAGTCGAGGTAGCCGCGTGCGGCTCCGAAGTAGCCGAAGCCCTCGTCCCAGGCGTGCTCGAGCGCGGTGTAGGGGGAGCCCTCGTCGGCGGCGCTGTTGTCCGCCTGCAGACCGCTGCCTTCGATGTCGTCGTCGAGGTAATCGTCCGCGCCTTGCGAGAAGTTCACCGCACCGAGCAGGAGCTTCGGCAAGAGCTGCGAGTAGTCGCGGCCCATGGCGTCGACGTAGAACACGGGGATCTGCGCACCGTCGGGGTCCGTGGGGATCGTGCCCGACGAGTAGGCGACGGCCATGTCGTCCAAGGTGGCGATGAAGGCCGCGATGGTCTCGTCGGGGCTCGAGCCGTCCCAGCCCACGAACTCGGTGGACCAGTCGGCGTGTTGGCCCTTCGCGTCGTTGCCCGCGATCTTGCCTTGCAGATCTTTGTCGCTCGAGACCTCGTCCCAGGTGCTCTGCAGCGCCGGCGGCGTGGTCTCGACGCCGATGGGGAGGCTACCGCCGGTGGCCGAGTCGAACTGGTAGTAGAAGTTCAGTCGCGCCTCGACCTCGCCGTCGGCGAAGACCTTGGCGTCCTCGACGATCTCGCGCTGGATCTCCGCGATCTCGTTCGTCATGGCGACGACGAGGAGCTGACGAAAGGTTTGTCCTCCGTAGGAGACGCTGCTCTCGTCGGGGGCGAAGCGGCTCTCGAACTCGTAGACGCTGGGGACCTCGGGGTTGCCTCCGGTCTCCGAGCCGTCGGCGGCCGAGTCGTCGGCGCAGGCGGGGAGGGCAAGGAGGGAGCTGAGGCCGACGAGGGTCGGGAGGAGCGGGAGCCGAGGGGTACGCATGGGCGGCAATCTTTTGCAAATGAATATCAAAGTCAACAATTTTCGCTCTCCCTCCTGAAGCCGCGCAAGCCCGTTTACCCCAAGATCAGAGGATCCAAGGGCGCAAATTTTCAATTCGGCTCGAGCCCCTTGTGTGGCCCGAGAAAACGAATCTCAGACTCATTTTCGGGCACAAGCCGTGGCTCGCCGTCGTCAGCCACGGGGCCGCGCATTCGCGCGGCCGACGAATGCGGTCAGGGCGCCGCTGCGCCGGTGGCGGCGGGCACGTCGCCTTCGGCCGCCCCGCTCGCGGCCGGTGCGAGCGCCTTGCCGTCCCACAGCTCGACGGTAGGTTCGAGCACGTCGATGGCGAACCAGTGCGCCGTGAAGCCCGAGATGCCTTCGCCGCCTTCGATGCGTACGCCGCTGCCTTCGTAGACCAGCGTGACCTCTTGGTCGCCGATGCGGTCCTTCACCGGGCCGCCGGCCGCCTTGAGATCCTTGAAGAAGTAGGCGCGCCGCAGATCCCCGAGCTCGACCACCGCGACGTGCGACTTGTTCTTCGCGTCCTTGGCCCGCCCACTTCGCTCGGGCAGCGGAAAGTTGACCGTGTCGTCGGCCAAAAAGGCCGCGTAGGGGTTTTGGCTGTAGTCGCGCTCATGGCCGGTGTCGGCACTGAGGACCGTGCTCGTCGGGTGGGCGGCCTTCCACTCGCCCCAGGTCGTCGACCGTGCGGGCAAGGGCGTGAGGCGTCGGCCTTCGGCCGCGAGCGGCCCGGTGGCGGCGCGGCCGTCGATCTGCGTCCACAAGCTCTCTTTTTCGATCGCGTCGCGTCGGTCGAAGATCAGCATGTTGCTGCGGTAGAGCAGGCCAGAGACGCCGAACTCCAGGACTTCGTCGCCGACCTTGCGGTCCCAGGCCCGGGGGACGTCGCAAAGCGGGCAGAAGGTCACGAGGATCTTTTGCCCACCCAGGGTGTCGTTGATGACCTCGTGATAGTTCATCAAGTTGATCGGGTAGGCGCGGGCCGCTTCGCCCACCTCGACGCCGATGACGCGCATGCGGGGGTCGAGCTTGGAGCTCGCGGCCTCTTCGGTCTTGGGATCCACGAGCGCGGGGATCTGATCGCGGGCCGGCCCACCGCGCACGACCTCGGCGGGATCGATGCGCGCACCTTCCATCGGCCAGGTCGGACCGGGATCGACGGCTTCGGGCGGGGGCCCTTGGGAGACGTCGACGCCGTCGATCTGGAGCTTGGACTCGTCGACCGGACGGGTCGCCGCGTAGATGGCGTAGCCACCGATGGCCAAGATCGTGATGCCGATGACGGCATAGCTGACGGACTTGGGGAGCTCGGGGGCGGGTGGCGCCTCCGCTTCGTTGGGGCGGCCGTCTTCCGGGGGCGTCTCGCTCACGGCCTCATGCTACCGCAGGCGGCGCCGAGAGGGCGCGCGGGCCGGGTGAGCTCGAATCAGCGGCGAGCGCGATCGGGGCTGGCGACTTGAACCCGCAAGCCCGCGGCGATGAGCTCGAAGCGCGCCGGGAGGGCGCCCGGCTGCTCTCCATCGAGCTCGAGCAGGATACGGGGCGCGGAGTCCGAGTGGTCTACGGGCGCGATCTCGACCGAGTGCGCACGACGGGTGTCGACCCCCGCCACGCGCAGGTGCTTGCCTTTGAAGACCTTGGCCAGCGTCGGGAGCAGGCGGCGGCGGCTCATTCCGGCTACTTCGACGACGTCGAAGAGTCCATCGTCGAGGGCGGCGAGCGGGCACACCCACATGCCGGCGCCGAAGTACTGCCCGTTGGCCACGGCGCACAAGGTCAAGTCGATGCGTCGCGTGGGGCCCCCGTCGTAACGGATCTCGACCTGACGATTGCGGTAGCCCAAGATGCCGCGGACCGAGCCGCCGACGTAGGTCATCGTGGGGCCCCATTTTTTGTCCGAGTCGTTGACGTGGCGGACGACCGAGCCCGAGACCCCGATCGATGCGACGTTCAAAAAGGGTCGAAGGCTGGGGCGACCTTCGTGGTCGGTGAAGCGGGCGACGCCGTAGTCGATCGTCTTGGGTGGCGCGGCCGCGATCCGACGCACCTGCTCGCGCGGCGAGATGCGCCCGAAGAGGCGCTGGAAGTCGCCACCGGTGCCGGCGGCCACGATGGCCAAGATGGCGTCGGGGTAGAGATTGCGACCCTCGGCGTCGACGAAGCCGCCGAGGACTTCGTTGTTGGTGCCGTCACCGCCCACCGACAAGATGCGCGCGGCGCCCTGCTCCAGGGCCTCGCGGCACAGCAAGCTCGCGTGGCCGGGGGCCGCGGTGAAGCGCACCTCGAGGCCCGGGAAGTGCACGCGCAGCGCCTCTTGCATGGCCGGCCACAGCTCCCCCGCGCCCCCACTTTGGGCCATGGGGTTCACGATGGCGACGGTATGACCGGACATGGGGCTTCGTGCCTGGCCTCAGACGGGCGAGGCCAGCATCACCAAGCCGCGGTCACGAAGGTCCGCGACGGTGTCGGCGAGGGTGACCATGCCGTCGCGCGAGCGCCAGCCGAGCTCGCGCTCCGCCTTGCCGGCGTCGACGTACCAATAGTGTTGCGCCATGTCGACACTGACGGGATCGGGCACGCCCTCGTCCTCGCCGAGCACCTTTTGGGCCGCGCGGGCCAAGAACAAGCTCAGCTTCTTGGCCGTCGCATGCTCGGGCAAAGAGAAGATCGGCGGGTCGACGTCGGCGACACGCGCGATGCGGTTGAAAAAGGTGCGGACCGTGCAGTTGCAGGCGGTCAGGAGGTAGCGCTCGCCCGGGGTACCGCGCTCGAGGGCGAGGCGCATGCCCGAGGCCGCATCGCGGGCGTCGACGAAGGAGTAGCCGCCGGCGGGGCTGACGGGGACGCGCTCTTCCAAAAAGCGCACGACATCCTCGGTGCTCGAGCCGTGCAGATCACCTGGCCCGAGTAAGAGCGAGGGATTGACGACCACGACCTCCATCTCCTCATCGTTGTGACGAAGGGCTTCGCGCTCGGCGTAGAGCTTGCTGCGGTAGTAGGGCCAGCGGTTGATCAGCTGCACCGGGGGCGCGTCGGCCTCGCTCGCCACGTGCTCGGGATCGCGGGAAATCCCGATGGTTCCCGAGGTGCTCGCGTGGACGAAGCGGCGCACGCCGGCCGCCCGCGCGGCCGCGAGCAAGTGCTGGGTGCCCTCGACGTTGAGGCGGTGCAGCTCGATCGCGTCCTCCGGATCGCGCGAGACCTTGCCCGCGCAGTGCAAGACGGCGTCGCAACCGGCCACGGCGGCTTCGAGGGAGGCGGCGTCCAAGATGTCGCCGCGCGCCAGCGTGGCCTCGGGCGGCAGGCGGATCGCCGCCGCGTCCGGGTCGCGCACCAAGGCGCGCACTTGGTAGCCGGCGTCGACCAACTCGCGCACCAAATGCACGCCGAGAAAGCCGGTGGCGCCCGTGATCAGTACCGTCGGATGGCGAAGTTCGCTCATGGACTCGTCCTTCTCGCTCACAGACCGAAGGCCTTTTGAAAGACCTGCAGCAGTTGGATGTCGTTGGACTTCACCTTGCCGGCCATGAACTCCGCGACCGAAGGCGTGTAGCTCTCTTTGACGATCTTCGTGAAGATCTCGGGGCTGGTCTTGAGCACGCAGTCGGCCGTCCCGCCGGCGGGCTTGCCTTGGTTGAAGACCGCGGCGTCGTTGCGCAGCACCAAGTTCCACTTGCCGTCGGAGCTGTCGCCCAAGCTGAAGTAGAAGCTTGTCTCTTTCTCCACGCTGCCGGGCACGAAGCGCGCCTCCAGGTCTTGGAAGAGCGTGGTCATGGGCGAGGCCTTTTTCGAGGCCGAGGTGACCACCTCGACGCTGGGCGCATCACCTTCGGCGGCCGTGATCGCCTCGCGCGCGTAGTCGATCTGGTGACCGTCGCGTAGCGCAGCCACGGCCGCGTGGGCCATCTTGGCCACCTTGCGGTAGCGATCCGCCCGCTTGAGGCCCTCGCAGTGGCGATCCATGTCGCCGACGCGGATCGCTGGTCCGATCCGGACTTCGACCTTGCGCTGGCGCGGCACGGGGATCACCGAGCCTTTGGGGAAGGCCTTGGCCGTGTTGCCCAACCACAGCGGCAAGATGTCGACTTGGTGGTTGAGCGCGAGGTGACCGATGACCGGCATGAACTCGCGCAGCTTGCCGTCGTCGACCCGAGTGCCCTCGGGGAAGATGAGCACGGTCTTGCCCTCGGCCAGCTGCTCGCCCGCCTGCCGCAGGGTCTTGCGTAGCCCGGAGGTGCGATCGAGAGGCGCCATATTGGTGAAGTTCTCGACGTAGAAGCGTCGCCAACCCGGCTTGAAGAAGTAGTCCTCGGCCGCGAGCGCGACCAAGTCGGTGCCGTAGGAGCCGAGCGCGTACTTCACCAGGCCCATGTCGATGTGGCTGGCGTGGTTCGCCACCACGAGCGTGTGCCGGTTGTGCGGGATGTTGGCCTTCCCGCGGACCTTGGCGCGCATCACGTGGTGATAGAAGCGGAACTGCCCCTCGGCGAGGACGCGCTTGGCCGGATCTTTGACCAGGTCGGGGACTTCGTTGCCCTCGTCCTCGTCCTTCTCGATCTGGCTGGTTTTGCTCGCGCCGCGGGCTTCGGCGCCGGCGCGGCGGTCGGCGGCGGAGATGATGGCCTCGAGCTCGCCGACGGTCTTGGCCTCGGTGAGCTTTTGCGGGTCGACGCCGCGGCCGTGCTCCTCGAGGGCGCTGAGGAGCTCGACGACCATGAGCGAGTCGAAGCCGAGGTCGGCCGCGAGGTCATGTTCGGGCCGAATCTCGGCCGCGGGCTTCTTGGCCAAGGCGGCGACGGCGGAGCGGACGACCGAAGAACCGCCACTCAGGTCTCGGCGCGCGGCCACGGCGGCGGAGCTCGCCTCGGCGACGCGCTCGAGGTAGGCGATGACCTCCTTGCGCTTGACCTTGCGGGTCGAGGTGCGCGGGAGCTCGGCGTCGCTGATGCGAAGGACGGTGGGTCGCATGCCGCGAGGCAGCTTCTCGATGGCCTTGCGCAGCTCTTTTTCGGCCCGCTCGTGCAACTCTTTGCGGGGGACCTCGTCGTCGGCGGTGGGCACGGCCAAGCAGGCGACGCGCTCGGTGCCCTTGTCGTCGGGCAGACCGACGATCGAGAGCTCTTCGACGTACTTGACGTTACCGAGCAGGTTCTCGACGTCGTCCGGGTAGACGTTTTCGCCGGAGGTGGTGAGGATGACCTCTTTGGAGCGGCCGACGATCTCGAGCCGGCCCTTTTTGTCGAGGCGACCGAGGTCGCCGGTGTGCAGCCAGCCTTCGGCGTCCAAGCTCGCTTGGGTGGCGGCCTCGTTGTCGGCGTAGCCGCGCATCACGTTGGGCCCACGGGCGAGCACTTCGCCGACGCCGTCGTCGTTGGCGGCTTCGATCTTGATCTCGATGCCGGGGATGGCCTTGCCGACCTTGCCGGCCTTGGCACGCGGCGAGGCCTTGGCCACCGTGAGCACCGGGGCGGCCTCGGTCAATCCGTAGCCCTCGGCGAGGTGCAAGCCCAGGCCTTGGAAGGTCTTGTGGACGTCTTTGGGCAGCGCCGCCGCGCCGGAGATGAGCGTGCGCAAGTTGCCGCCGAGCTCGCGGTGCACGGTCCCGAAGAGCAAGCGACCGAGGTCGAAGCCCAGGTTCTTGCCCACCGAGCGGTTGAAGTCGAGGAGCACGTCGAAGACGGTCTCGGCCACCTTGCCGCGCTCGGCCACGCGGTTGTGGATGCGCCGCTCGAGCAACTCCCACAAGGCGGGCACGCCGACCATCGCGGTCGCGCGACCGACCTTGAGCGCGGTGGTGAGACGATCGCCGTTGACCTCGTCGAGGTAGACCACGCGCGCGCCGCGGGCCAGCGGCAGCAAGAGGCCGCAGGTGAACTCGAAGGTGTGGTGCAAGGGGAGCACCGAGACCATGCGGTCGTCGTGGTCGAGCGGGAACAGCGGGGCCAAGGCGGCGACCAAGGCGGTGAAGTTCGCGTGCGAGAGCATCACGCCCTTGGGGTCACCGGTCGTGCCGCTGGTGTAGAGGATGCTGGCGATGTCCTCCTCGCCGATCTCGAGGGCGGGGGCGTCGGCGACCTCGCCCGCATCGGGATCACGGGCCGTGTGGTGCAGCTCCCAGCGCGGGCAGGGCATCTCGTCGAGCTCGACGACCTGATCGTCCAAGATCGCGATTTTGGACTTCGAGACCTCGAGCACGCGGCTCAAGGCGAAGGCCTCATACTCCTTGTCGACCGGCACGGCGGTCGCGCCGGCGCGCAAGATGCCGAAGTAGGCGACGGCCCAGTCGGGGTGGTTGCGGCCACCGAGCGCCACGCGGTCACCTTTGCCGACACCGGCCGCGGCCAGGCGGGCGGCCACGACGGCGGAGAGCTCCCACAAGTCACGGTAGGAGATGTTGGTGAGCTCTTCGCCTTCGAGGGCGTGCAGCACGATGTGGTGCTCGTCGAACTCGAGGCGGTCCTCGAGCATCGTCACCAAGTTGTCGTGTCGACGCTGCGGCTTGATGTCCTTTTTGAGGCGATCGTCGAGCAGCGGCTTGGACCAGCGCTCCCAGCCGGGCATCTGGACTTCGAGCCAGTAGTGGCGCCAGTCGATGCTCTCCACGTCCCAGGGCAAGAGCGCTTGGTCGGCCTCGGTCAGCGTCGCCATCAAGGCGCGCGTGTTCTTGGCCGAGAAGCGGAACTCCACGTCGTGGGTGAAGGGCTTGAACTCGTTGTAGAGCTTGGCGACGTTGCCGGCCTGGCGGCTCATGCCCTCGAGCTGCTTTTGCACGGGTTTGGCGTAGCGCTCGATCTGCGTCCCCTTGGCCAGGCCCAGCCAGTTGGCGAGGGTCTTGGCGTGCTTGTGCACGGCCGGGGCGCTGCGTCGCTCGTACTGGTCGGCGACGAGGCCCATGGGCTCGGTGTGAGCGGCCAGCATGTTCACGAGCTGGTTGCCCGAGGACTTGTCCTTGAAAAAGCGCCGCTTCGACAGGCCGATGAGCTCGGCGAAGCGCTTGGTCTTGACCGGGTTCTTGTCCGAAGTGCAGATCTGAAAGACCGTCGGATTGCGCCGTGCGATCAAAGCGGCGACGCCGGCGACCATGGCGAAGGCGCAGCGGTCGACGGGGATCAAGTCCAAGTAGGAGTGTTCCGAGACCTGGAAGTGCTGGATGCCCTTGAGCGCCAGGTAGATGAAAGGCGAGGTCGTGTTGATGCCCTCGCACCAGCCCACCTTGGGGTAGGCGACGGCGGACTCGATGATGGCCGGGCGCGCGATGCAGATGTCGAGCCCGGAGCTCAAGAAGACCTGCTCGCCGATGCTCTTGGTGTAGGTGTAAATGTTCGGCCAGCCCCAAAAGGTGGCGCGCTCGAAGCCCGCGTCCACGAGCCGCTTTTTGACGAAGCGCTTTTTGACGTCCTTGAGCTCGTCGTCGAGGGCCTTGCCGCGCTGGGGCTCACCGCGTCGCTCGAGGTTGCGCTTGGCTTCGTCGAGCAGGTGACTTTGGCGGGGCGCATCTTCGACGCGTCGGCGGGTCTGTTGGACCAGGTCGATGCACTCGGCGATCTCGCGCTCGGGATCCCAGTGGGAGACGTCGAGCTCGTCGGCGCGGGGGAAGGGGAACTCGAGGGTGTTGCGCTCGGGGGTGACGCCGCTGCGGCAGCCCGCGACGTAGCAGGTGCTGGTGTGGAAGATCGGCGTGTCGCCGAGATCGCGGGCGGTGGCGACGAGGTTCTGAGCGCCGAAGGCGTTCACGTCGAGCGCGTCGTCGAGGGGCGGGTTGAAGTCGACGACGCCGGCCACGTTGACGATCGCGGAGAGCTTGCCGCGCATTTCGTCGCGCAAGTCGTCGGGAAAGCCGAGCCACTCGTTCGAGACGTCGCCGGGGATCGGCTGAATCTTCTCGCGCAAGAAGGCCTCGTAGGCCGCGCCCGGGTGCTGCTCGCGGATCGGATCGAAGA
>JAUIJR010000517.1 GCA_030431075.1 Polyangia bacterium
GCGCGATTCGGACATCTGTGCTCATTTACAGGTGCGAGATCGTGGGGTCAAAAAAGACCGGGAGCTGCGCACCCGTAGCCCCCTTTTCGGGCATTCGACGTGCGACGCGCAGGGGCCCATTCCCAGGCGCGCCGAATTCGCGCGGTGGGATCTTTGCCTACATCTGCGGACCAGCCGCCGGGCTGGTCAACTCGGTCTTCGCTGGTGTGGGGCGATACGCTTCGGACTTTGCTAGTCTTTGCGCGACGCGGCCCCCGGCCGCGACGACCGCTCAATGCGCGATCAGACCATCGTCACCGTCATCAACCCTGAAAAGGATTCGACGACGGGTGGGCCCCGAAAGCCCAAGGATGCCTGCCTGGTGGTGATCTACGGCCAGGATCTGGGCCGCAAGTACAACATCACCGGCGGCGAGATCACCGTCGGCCGCGCGACGAGCAACGACATCTGCCTGAGCCAAGACGCCGTCTCCCGCGAGCACGCGCGCTTGATCGTCGACGAGCAAGGCGTGCGCCTGCGCGACAACGAGTCGACCAACGGCACCTACGTCAACGACAACAAAATTCACGAGGCCTACCTGCACGACGGGGACCTCGTGAAGATCGGTCGTTCGATCTTCAAGTTCCTCACCGGCGAGAACATCGAGAGCTCCTACCACGAGGAGATTTTCCGCCTCAGCACCGTCGACGGCCTCACCCAGGTCTACAACCGGCGCTACTTCATGGAGACCCTCGAGCGCGAGCTCAGTCGGGCGCGCCGCTACGAGCGCCCCCTCGGCTTGATGATCTTCGACATCGATCACTTCAAGAAGACCAACGACACCTTCGGTCACCGCGCCGGTGACCACGTGCTGCGTCGGGTGGCCGACTTGGTCACCGAAGACGCGCGCAAGGTCGACGTCGTGTCGCGCTACGGCGGCGAGGAGTTCACGGTCATCTTGCCCGAGGTGGGTCTCGAAGGTGCGCGGCTCTTCGCCGAGAAGATCCGCAACCTCATCGCCAACGAGGCCTTCGTCTTCGAGGGGCGCACGATCCCCGTGACCATCTCGGTCGGTGTGTCGGAGCTCGACGACAAGATCACGACGGCCGACGAGCTGATCAAGACCGCCGACCGCCGCCTCTACGCCGCCAAAGAAGGCGGCCGCAACCGTACCGTCGCGGAGGGCTGAGCCCCGTGCAGGCCGAGGCCCAGCCCGACCCCGCGCGCGAGGGCTCGGCCGCCGACGAGCGCATCGCGGTGATGGATGCGGCGCTCGCCGATCAGATCGCCGCTGGTGAGGTCGTCGAGCGGCCGGCCTCGGTGGTCAAAGAGCTGGTCGAAAACAGCGTCGACGCCGGGGCCACACGCATCGACGTGCACCTCGAGGACGGCGGCAAGAAGCTCATCCGCGTCCTCGACGACGGGCGTGGCATCTTGCCGGGGCAGCTGGGCTTGGCCCTGACGCGCCACGCCACCTCCAAGATTCGGCGCGCGGACGAGCTGGTCGAGCTCTCGACCCTGGGTTTTCGGGGGGAGGCGCTGGCCTCGATCGCCGCGGTCGCCCGGATCCGGATCCGCAGCCGCCGCCCCGAGGCCGACAAGGGGTGGGAGCTCGAGGTCGAGCCGGGCGCGCAGGGCGAAGAGCGGCCGGCCGGCATGCCCGTGGGCACCGAGCTGAGCATCGCGCACCTGTTCGCCAACGTGCCGGCGCGCCGCAAGTTCCTACGCAGCGAGGCGACGGAGGTCGGCCACTGTGTCGAGCGCGTACTCGAGACGGCGCTGGTCAATCCGGGGGTGCGCTTCGCCTTGACCCACGGGGGTCGCAAGCTGCTGACCTTTCCCGCCGGTGACGCGGCGCAGCGAGTCGCGCAGGTGCTGGGACGGCGCGCACCGGGGCCCTACCTCGAGGTCGACGAAGAGCTCGAGGGCGTGCGCGTACGGGGATGGTTCGCGCCGCCCGCCCAAGCGAGCCGACAACGCGGCGGCGCCTTCGTGATAGTTCGGCGGCGCGTGGTCAAAGAGCGGGCCTTGTCCAACATCGTCAAGCAAGCCTACGCGGGCACGGTGGGAGAGGGGCAGCACGTCGTCTTCGCCCTCTTTGTCGACCCGGCCCACGGGAGCGTCGACGTGAACGTGCACCCGCAAAAGTCCGAGGTCCGCTTCTCGGAGCCGCAGCGGGTCTACTCGGCGCTGCGCCGCGTACTCACGCAGGCCTTCGAGACGGCGCCCTGGTCCGAAGAACTCGAGCGGGCCCAAGCCCGCGCGCCGGCGCCCGAGTCGGGCGGCGGCGCGGCATCGGCCCTCGAGGCGTGGAGCCGCAGCCCCGCGCCCGAGTCGGCCGGCGGCGCCTGGGCCCGACCCTACGTCGGAGGAGGCGGAGGTGGCGGCGGAGGCAGTAGCAGCTCGCGCTATCGATTGGGGACGCGCGCGGGCACCGGCGACTATGCACGCGCCAAAGACGAGCTGCGCTCCGACGCGATGGCCTTGCGCACGCGCCTCGAGGCCGAGCGCCAGGCCCCACGCCGCGACGAGAGTGACGACGCCGCCATCGTGCTCGAGTCGAGTCGGGCGGCGGAGCCGGCCTTGCTGGGGACCTTGCCCGGGCCCATCGCCATCTTTGCCCTCGACGAGGAGCTGTGGGCGGTGGACCTGCGCCAGCTACGTGCCTTCTTGCTCTTGGACCGCATGCGTCGAGAGCTCGGCGGAAGCGGGGTGGTGGGGCAGGGCCTCTTGCCCCCGATCACGGTCGCGCGAACGCGCGAGGAGGTGGCCCTGGTCGAGCGACGCGGCGACGAGCTCGAACGCCTGGGCATGGTGGTGGAGCGCTTCGGCGAGGACGCGCTGATCGTGCGCACGGTACCCGCCGCCATGGAGCACTGCCGCGACGAGACCGGTGTCCGCGAGCTCTTGGACCGCGTCTTGCCCTGGCTGCGTCTGCGCGACCAGGAGGCGCGAGACAGCCGCGACGCGAGCGCAGGGCTCATGGCCCTGGCCAGCGCCGGCGGCCGCGACCCCACGCCACGGTACGCCCGTCGCTGGCTCTCAGAGGCGCTGGCCTTGGCCTCGGTCGAGGCCCTCCCCGGGGTCGAGCGCTGGACCGCGAGCGAACTCATGCGCCGTTGAGCGCCGGGTTGGGAGCACGCCGAGGGTGCGGTACAAGCCCCTCGATGAGCGCATCGGATGCCCGTGCGTGGCTGGCCAAGACCTGGGTGCAGTGCACCTTGCTCTTCGTCCTCGTGGCCAGCTTCTACATCTACAACGCCAGCCCGCAGCCCGGCTACGTCGACTCGGGCATGGTGGCGGCCAACGTCTATTCGATGCGTGTCAGCTCGTGGGTGAACGTGCACCTGCTGCACAACTTCATCGGACGTTTTTGGCTGATCATCTTCCCCTTCGGCGAGATCGGCTGGCGTTTGGTCGTGCTGGGCGGACTGATCACGGCCGGGGCGATCGTGAACCTCTATCGCCTCCTGATCGCCTACGAGGTCGAGGTCCGCACGGCCTTCATCGCCTGCATCGGCACCGCCTTGGCCCACGCCTTGTGGTGGCACGCGGTCACCATCGAGGTGTACTGCATCAACGCCTTCTTTACGCCGCTGATCTTCTTGCAGGTGCTGCGCTACGACCGGGAAGGGGAGCTTCGCTACTACTACCGCGCGGCCTTCTACTACGGCCGGGCCTCGGTGAACCAC
>JAUIJR010000518.1 GCA_030431075.1 Polyangia bacterium
TCGATCCGAAAGCGCATCCCGCGGGGCTCGCGGTGCTCTGCGATCGCGCTGCCGCCCATGCCCTCGGCGAGGTGCTTGACGATGGCGAGGCCCAAGCCGGTGCCGCCCATGTCGCGCGAGCGTCCGGGATCGACCCGATAAAAGCGCTCGAACAAGCGGGGCAGGTGCTCGTCGGGGATGCCGAGGCCCTCGTCGTCGACGCCGAAGCTCACCGCCTCGTCGGTACGCGAGGCCCAGATCTCGACCCGCTTGCCGCCGGCGTACTTGAGCGCGTTCTCGACGAGGTTGGTCAAGATCTGCTCGATCGAGCCCGCGTCGCCCAAGCAGCTCATGCCTTCGGGCACGCGGATCACCAGCTCGGTGTTGCGTTCGGCCGCGAGTCCGGTCAGCTGCGTGGCCACGTTGCGGGCCGTGCGTCGCAAGTCCACGCGCACGCGCTCGGGCCCGACCGGACGCGCCTCGAGGCGGGAGAGGTCGAGCAAGTCGGCGACCAAGCGGCCGAGGCGATCCGCGTTGCGTTCGATCTTCTCGATGAAGCGCACCAATGGCGCGGGCACGTCGTCGGCCGCGCTGTGCAGGGTCTCGGCCGCGGCCGAGATCACCGAGATCGGCGTGCGCAGCTCGTGCGAGACGTTCGCCACGAAGTCGGTGCGCATGGTCTCGAGCTTGCGGATCTCGGTCAGGTCACGAAAGACGAGCACGGCGCCTTTGCCCTCGCGGCGCGGGAAACACTCGGCGCCGATCCGCCGGGCGCCGCGACCCGTGCCGAGCTGAAACTCCGTCTCTTCGAAGGTGGCGGCGGTCGGGCGTTCGCTCCAGCGTGCGACCTCGGGGACGCGCGCGACCTCGAGGACCGGTCGACCCACGAGCTCACCTTCGACCCCGAACATCGCCCGGGTGGCCGCGTTGACCGTCTCGATGCTCCATTGGGCGTCGACGGCGATGACCGCCTCGCCGAGGCTGTCGAGGACGGCGCCAAAGTGGTCGCGCTCGTCGGCGAGGGTCTTCACCGTGCGTTCGAGCGCCGAGGAGAGCTGGCCAAAAGAGCCGGCCACGCGCTCGAGCTCGTCGTGCACGGCCTCGGACTCGCCGGCGTCGAGGCGGGCCGCGCCCCGGACTTGGCGGGCGAGCTGGCGCAAGCGCGCCGAGAGCACCGAGGTCAGCCAGGCGGCCAAGGCCGCGCCGAGCACCAAGGCGGTGGCCCCGGCCAGCCAGATGGCGCGCGTGAGGTCGTCGATGGGTCGGTCGCTGAGCTCGGCGGGCATGGCCACGCGGGCCACGAGCTTGGGCTTGCTGCCGTCGAGGGCGTCGTACTCGAAGGCGAGGGCCGAGAAGTCGAGCTCGTCGTTGAGGGTGCGGCTGTAGCGACGGGCGTGGCCGTAGCCCTCGCGCAAGGCGCCTACGACCTCGGGCCGGGTGCCGTGGGCATCGAGCTCGCGCAGGTGGGGGAGGTCGACGGCCGAGTCCCCGAGCACCTGCCCGTTTTCGGCCAAGAAGGTCACGCGCACGCCGACCGCGGCGCCGGCTTGGTCGGCGAGGCGATCGAAATCGACGCTCGACATGGCGGGGCGCCGCGCTTGCAGGATCTCGCGGGCGGCGCGGGCGTAGCGGTCGAGCTCGGCCGCTTGGTCGGCGCGCATGCGAGCTTTGATGGTCGTCTGCGCGTACAGGCCCAAGCTCGCCACCACGGCGCTCACCAGCAAGAACATCGCCGTGAACAGCCGCGCCCGGTAGGACGCCCTGATGCGGTCGAACATCAACGCTCCACGGTACCGCGGTGCTCGCTATCGAGGTAGCGATAGCCGACCCCGCGGATCGTCTCGATGTATCCGGCCGCCGGACCCAGCTTCTTGCGCAAGCGGGTCATGTGCGTATCGACGGTTCGCGTCGTCACGCCGGGGCTCATCTCCCACACATCGTCGAGCAGGGCCTCGCGCGTCTGCACGCGGCCGGCGCGACGCGCCATGGTGATCAGGAGCTTGAACTCCAAGGCGGTGAGCACCTTTTCTTCACCCGAGACCCACACGCGGTGGCTGCCTTCGTCGATCTCGAGCACGCCGTGCTTGACGCGACCTTCGGGCTCGCCGCTCTCCTCGCCCTCGCCGCTGCGCCGGCGCAGCAGGGCCGAGATCCGCAAGACGACCTCGCGGACCGAAAAGGGCTTGGTGACGTAGTCGTCGGTGCCGATCTCGAAGCCGACGATGCGGTCGGTCTCCGATCCCTTGGCCGTGAGCATCAAGATCGGCACGCCGCGGGCGCGGTCGTCGGCGCGCAGGCGCCGGCAGACCTCTTTGCCGCTCATGTCGGGCAACATGAGATCCAAGACGATGAGGTCGGGCCGCGGGTCGCGGGTCGCGAGCTTGAGCGCGTCGAGCCCGGTGGCGGCGGTGAGGACCTGGTGGCCCTCCCGGCTCAAGTTGAACTCCAAGATGTCGACGATGTCCGGCTCGTCATCGACGACCAGGACGGTGGCGGGACCGCTCACGCCGCTGAGGATATCGGAAGACGTCACCCGTGCTCCCATCCCCATCGTCCGTCAGTGGAAGGCCAGCATCAGCAGCGCGGTGGCGATGTCGAGCGCGACCGCGATGCCGGCGAGTTTTCCCCCACGCAAGCGGCGTGCGGGAGGCGTCCAGCGAGATGCCCAGTCCATGCAGGGGCATTCCTAATCCACCCGTGTTACGCCCACGTCACGATTGCCAAGTTGCCGCTGCGTGCCCACTGGGCGCCAACTCACGGGCTTGCGGGGCAGCCGCGGCGCGCCTGCGCGATGTCCGGGTGCCAAGTCGATGACGCGGCCTCGGGCCCGCGTGGGCCCCGGGCGCCGGCCCCCGGGGAGATCTCTGAGCCCCGCGCTCAGTCGCCGACCATCGCGCTCAGGCGCGGCGGCGCGTCCGTGATCAGGCCGTCCACGCCCATCGAGACCAGCTTGCGGGCCTGGTCCGTGTCGTTGACCGTGAAGGCGTAGACCGGGAGGCCCTCGGCGTGGGCGCGGCGGACGATCTTGGTGCGGGCGGCCCGGGCGTCGAGGCCGAGCATGGTCGCCCCGTGCTTGCGCGCGTAGGCGACCACATGGGGGCTCCAGACCGCGCGAGGGCGACGCAGCAACATGCGCGGCACGTCGGGCATCAGCTCGGAGGCGCGGCGGATGAGCCGCGCATCGAAACTGATGATCACGATCTGGGCGCGCTGGTCGGGCCGACGCTCGAGCTCGGCCGCGAGCTTTTCGACGATGCCCCGACCGCGCTTGAGCTCGACGAAGAGCACCATCTGGTCGCGGGTCAGGTCCAAGACCTCCGAGAGGCGTGGGGGCGTCTGCTTGTCGAAGCCGTGCGCGCGCCAGCGATTCGACGCATCGAGACGGCGAACTTGATCGAGCCGCCGGCGTTCGACGCGGCCGTGCCCGTTGGTGGTCCGCTGCAAGCGCGCGTCGTGCAAGACGACGAGCTGCCCGTCGCGGGTCACTCGCACGTCGCACTCGGCTGCCTCGTCGCCGCGGGCGATGGCGGCCTCGTAGGCGGCCAAGGTGTTTTCGGGTGCAAAGGCTGCCCCGCCTCGGTGCGCGACGATCCGCAGCGGGTGGTTGACCGAGGCGAAGCGCGACGCGAGCGGTCGCGGGTTGGCGTCGCTGCGCTCGGCCGCGACGAAGAGCCCACCGAAGGCGAGCCC
>JAUIJR010000519.1 GCA_030431075.1 Polyangia bacterium
ACGCAGGACCGGACCATGAAGCTCGTCACCGCCATCATCTCTCCCGACAAGCTCGACGACGTGCGCGAGGCGCTGATCGCCGCCGCGATCCACCGCATTACGGTGAGCCGATGCACCGGCCGCGCCCGCGAGGGCACGCGCCAGATCTACCGCGGCCAAGAGGTCGCGCCGGGGCTCTTCCCCAAGGTGCGCATCGACATCGCGTGCAACGAAGAGTTCGTGCAGCCGGCCATCGATGCGATCTTGGCCTCGGCCCGCCACGGCGATGGAGAGTCCGGCGACGGCAAGATCTTCGTCACCAACATCGAGCGCTGCATCCGGATCCGCACGGGCGAAGACGGCAACGAAGCCGTCTAGCTCGCCGGCTACGAGCGCGCCGGGCTACCAGCGCCACTGCAGGTCGAGGCGACGGCCGCTCGAGTCGAGCTCGCGCGGCTCAACCGCCCGCGGCTTTGGGAGTGCAGGCCGAGAGCTCGGCGTCGGGGGCCAGCTCGCGCACGCAGCTGGCGTAGGCCTCGAAGCCCTGGCGCCCGTAGTCTTCGGCCCGACGCGTCATGTCGAGCACACACTTGTCGAAGGGCCCGGTCGCCGCGAACTGCTTGCGCTCGAGCTCCATGCACAAGGACTCGACCGGGTTGGGCACGAAGAACTTGCTGCCGGCCTCGGCCGCGATCCAGGGCTTGGGGAAAAAGCGCCAGCGACCCTCGATCTGCACCAGGGCGTCGTAGCCGGCACCCGCCGCCTCCCCCGGGCGCACATAGCGAAAGTGGTGGAGGGTGAAGCCGGGCTGCAGGTAGCGGGCGATCCGTCGGTAGCCGCGCGGGAAGTAGCTCGGCAAGTCGCCGTCGTTCGAAAAGCTCTCGCTGGGCGCCGAGGCCATGGCGAGCTCGCTTTGATTGGGGGTCCAAGGCCCGGGCTGGACCTTGCTCGCGGCCCACGCGGGATCGAGCTTCGCGTGCAGGGCCGGCCCGTACTCGCCGCCGAACAAGGCGACGTAGTCCTCGAGCGTGGGTCGCAAGCTCGCGCTGAGCTGCGCGCGGGTGTTCGCGTCCCTCAACGCGCCCGCGACCTCCTCGGCCGAAGCGAGCGCGTGCAGATCGATCGTCGCCGTCCCACTCGCGCCCGTGGCCGCCGCCCCCGTCGCTGCAGATCCCGTGGCCGGCGTCGCCCCGCTCTCGCCCCGCTCACATGCGAGTGACGCAGCGCAGACCAAGGCGAGTCCGAAGCGAGCGTAGGGGGCACGCATGCGCGGAGGATAGCGATCCGGGCCGGCGCTCACAACGCGCGCTGTCTTTCACCGGGCGCTTCGTCGACTCGCGGCGCGCCTGTGGCAGGATCCCCGAGTGAGCGAGCGGGTGAAACTAACGCGGCGCCGATGGATCGAGAGCATGGGGGCCACAGCGGGCGCCCTCTCGGCCGCGGCGTGCCGTCCGGGCCAAGAGGAGTCGGGCGGACCCCCCGGCGCGCGCGGAGCTGCGACCCCCGAGGCGGTTGGCGAGCGCGTCTCGGTCGATTTTCAACTCGACGGCGAGCCCAAGAAGCTCGAGGTCGAGACGCGCGCGACTTTGCTGGATCTGCTGCGCTTGGATCTCGGCCTTACCGGGGCCAAGCGGGTCTGCGATCGCGGGGCCTGCGGCGCGTGCATGGTGCTGGTCGACGGCCTCCCCCACAACAGCTGCATGATGCTCGCGGCCGATGTCGACGGCAGCAAGGTCGAGACCGTGGCCAGCTTGGGCGAAGGCGAGGCCCTCGGCGCGCTGCAAAAGGCCTTCATCGCGCGTGACGCCAGCCAGTGTGGCTTTTGCACGCCCGGCATGCTGGTGAGCTGCACCGCCTTGCTGCGCCGCGGCGAGAAGCTCGACCGCGCGCAGGTGCAACGGGGCATCGCCGGCAACCTGTGTCGCTGCGGCACCTACCCGCACGTGATCGAGGCCGTACTCGACGCGAGCGGCGGCGCGAGCGAGGGAGGGCAACCCGCATGAGTCGCAAACATCAGCTGCGCCTGGGCTTCGAGGGGGCCTACGAGAAGGTCACGATCACCACCCCCGACGACGAGCCTCGCCCCTGGGACGCGGACGATCGCCTCGATCATGTCGGCCAAGCCGTCCCCCGCATCGACGCGGGGCCGCGCGTGCGCGGCGAGGCCGTCTACACCTTCGACCGTCGCTTGCCGGATCTCTTGTACGCGGCGATCTTGCGCGCCCCCATCGCGGCCGGACGCCTGAGCAAGTTGGAGCTCGACGCGGCCGCCGACGCCCCCGGCGTGCACGCGGTCTTGGCCCTGGCCAAGGTCGACGACCCCATCAAGTTCGCCGGCCAAGACCTCGCGGCCGTCGCCGCCACCAGCCCGCGTGCCGCCCGCGAAGCCCTCGACGCGATCGCCTTCGAGATCGAGGCCAGCAGCTTCGTCGTCGACACCGCCCGGGCGGCCAAAGACGGCGCGCCGGTGGTCCACCAAGGCCCGATCAAGGCGCGGCGCACCGAAGGTGACGAGCCCGACGCCCCCGGCAAAGGGGGCAGCCTCGACGGCAACCGACGCCCGGCCGAGCCCATGCGCCAAGGCGACGTCGAAGCCGGGCTGCGCCAGGCCACCCAGCGCTTCGAGGCCACCTACACCACCCAGTGCCACACCCACAGCGCGCTCGAGAGCCACGGCGTCGTCGTGCGCTGGGACGGCGACGACGCGCTGACTTGCTGGGCCTCGACGCAGGGCATCTTCTCGGTGCGCGACGAGCTCGCGGCCGGCTTGGGCCTAAAGCCCGACAAGGTCGTCGTGCTCACGCCCTACATGGGCGGCGGCTTCGGGGCGAAATTCGGGGCCAACGCCCCCGGCTCGCGGATCGGCATCGCGGCCGCCGAGCTGGCCAAGATCGCCAAGCGCCCCGTGCACCTGATGCTCGACCGCCGCGAAGAGCACACGGTCACCGGCAACCGCCCCGACTCGATCCAACGCGTGCGCCTCGGCGCCGACGCCAAGGGCCGACTCACGGCGATTCACGTCGACGCGATCGGCTCGGGCGGCACGGGCACCGGCGCTGGTGTGGGTCGCAACGCCTTCGCCATCTACACCGAGTGCCCCAACCGGCTGGTCGAGTCGGCCGACGTCTTCACCCACGCGGGGCCGGCCACGGCCTTTCGCGCGCCGGGGCATCCGCAAGGCGCCTTCGCCATCGAGTCCGCGCTCGACGAGCTGGCGCGGCAGATCGACATCGATCCCATCGAGCTGCGCTTGGCCCACGACCAACACCCCGTGCGCCTGCACCAGATGCGAAGCGGACGCGGGCGCTTTGGCTGGGCGAAGGCCCGCGCGGCCTCCAAGGCCGGACGCAAGGCCAAACGACGACTGCGGCGCGGCGTCGGCATGGCGAGCTCGATCTGGGGCGACTTTGGTCACCCCGGCGCCGAGGTCACCGTGCGTGTCGACAAGTCGGGCAAGGTCGAGGTGATCAATGGCCTCCAGGACATCGGCGGCGGCATCACCACCTTGATGGCCCAGGTGGCCGGCGAGGTGCTGGGGCGAAAGCCCAGCGAGGTCGGGGTCAGCTTGGGCGACAGCCGTCTCGGCCCGGGTACGGGCAGCGGCGGATCGCAGACCACCTCGACGGTCACGCCGGCCGTGCGCAACGCGGCCGAGGCCGTCAAGGCCGAGCTGCTCGAGATCGCGGCC
>JAUIJR010000520.1 GCA_030431075.1 Polyangia bacterium
GCCCGCGTGGCCAGCCCCGTCTCGACCGCGGCCGCGGCCACGGCTGGCGCGACCCACTGGACCACACGCGGGTCGAAGGGCTTGGGGATGATGTAGTCGGGGCCGAACTCGAAGTCACCGGCGTAGGCGCGGTTGACCGACTCGGGCACGTCACGACGCGCGAGCTCGGCCAGCGCGCGCGCGGCCGCGACCTTCATCGCCTCGTTGATCCCCGTCGCCCCGACATCGAGGGCACCGCGAAAGATGCCCGGAAAGCCGAGCACGTTGTTGACCTGGTTGTCGGTGTCGCTGCGGCCCGTGGCGACGATGGCGTCGGGTCGCGCGGCCTTGGCTTGCTCGTAGGGGATCTCGGGATCGGGGTTGGCCAGCGCAAAGACGATGGGCTTGTCGGCCATGCTGCGGACCATCTCCGGCGTCACCAGGCCACCGCGCGAGAGGCCCAAGAACAGGTCCGCGCCGACCAGCGCGTCGGCCAAGGTCCGCGCCTCGGTCTCGCGCACGAACTCTTGCTTGCTCTCGGTGAGGTCCTCGCGCTGCGTGTGCAGCACGCCCTTCGAGTCGCACATCAGGATCTTTTGCGGGTCGACCCCCAAGGAGATGTAAAAGCGCGAGCAGGCGACGGCGCTGGCCCCCGCGCCCGAGACCACGACCTTCAAGGCATCGAGCGCCTTGCCCTGAATCGCGGCCGCGTTGAGCAACGCGGCCCCCGAGATGATGGCGGTCCCGTGCTGGTCGTCATGAAAGACGGGGATCTTCATGCGCTTTTTGAGCTCTTCTTCGATGTAGAAGCACTCGGGCGCCTTGATGTCCTCGAGGTTGATGCCGCCAAAGGTGGGCTCGAGGGCGGCGACGATCTCGATGAATTTGTCGGGGTCATTCTCGTCGACCTCGAGGTCAAAGACGTCGATGTCCGCGAACTTCTTGAAGAGCACGCCCTTGCCCTCCATCACCGGCTTCGAGGCCAGCGCCCCGATGTCGCCGAGGCCGAGCACGGCCGTGCCGTTGGAGATGACCGCGACCAGGTTGCCGCGCGCCGTGTAGCGGCTGACCGTCTTCGGGTCGTGAAAGATGTCCATGCAGGGCTCGGCCACGCCCGGCGAGTAGGCCAAGCTGAGGTCGCGCTGCGTGGTCAGCGGCTTGGTGGGGAGGACCTGGATCTTTCCGGGGCGTCCCCGCGAGTGAAAATCGAGGGCGTCTTTGCGACGAACCTTGGCCATGGAGGGCGAGCATACAAAAGGCGCATGCGCGTCGCGGCGTGCAAGCGCCTGCGCGCCCTTTTGCCCCCGCGATCAATCGCGCGGGTAGACGGAACGTGATTCTCGGCCGCTCAGCGCGTCAGCAGACGCTCGAGGTTGGCGCGCTCCCACATGACACACTCGGCGTAACGTTCGAAGCGGGCCTCGGCCTCGCGGAACTCGCGGGTGTGATAGATGCGGCGGCCGTCGACCACGGGCATGTCGTGCACCTCGTGCAACATCTCGTGATAGACGATCCACGCGACGAACCACTCGGGGACGTCGACCGCATCGAGCACGGGGTGGATGCGGATCAGCTCGTCTTCGACCGTGTAGCTGCCGAGGCGGATCGAGCTGCGCCGGCGCTTGCGCTTGCCCCGGGGGCCCCAGGTGATTCGCGCGCGGATCGAGTCGTCGAAGTAACGCGTGTTCAGGTCGTCGAAGATCGACTGCAGGTTGTGGAACTTGCCTTCGACGTCGATGGCGACGCCACGGATCTTCCGCTGGCTTCGGATCTTGCGCTCGTTGGCGTCGATGAACTGGCGCAAGAGCTCGGAGGCTTCGCGATCTTTGTCCTCGGCGTAGCGCGCCAGGGCCCGAACGATCGGGCTGGGCGCACCGACGAAGAGGTGGTGCATGCGAAAGGTCCACAGCCCCTGCCCCCGCTTGACGGTCAGCATGGTGTGCACGTTGTCGGTGAGCACCACGCGGGCGCGACCCTTTCGCAGGTGCGCGTCGAGTCGATCTTGGAGCTGCACCCGCTGGCCCTCGCGCGTGGGCGGCAAGGCGATGGGCGCGGGCGCGTCGGCGTGGGCCTCCTCCTCGGGCTCGGGCACCGCGTGGAGGCGGCGCGCGGAGGAGTTGCTGGCGTCCATGGGCATGGGCTTTTGGGCGAGCGCTTCGCGGGCGGGCATGAGCGGGCAAAGACGGCGCGGGCGCGGGGCCCGACACGAGGAAGTCTACGCCGGGCCCCCCCGGGCCGAAAAAATGGCGTTTCGCCCGGGTCCCGCGGGCGCTTCGCACCCAAATTTGATCTGCCCCGCAGACTCTGAAAAAGGGCCGCCCGAGGGCTTCTCGGGGCCCCGAGGGGCGGCTCGAGGGGCGCTTTTGCAGCTCGATCGATTCTCAACGATTGCGAAGGCCGAGCCAGACGCGCCGGCCCACCTTGCGGGTCCAGCCCGCCCCCCAGCGCAAGAAGGCCAAGGTCAGCTCGCCGAGCGAGCTGTCGAGGGGGCTGCGCGCGTCGAAGGCACCGATCCCGAACGCCGAGTGGCTCGAGTCGCCCAAGCTGCCCTGGCGGTGCACGGGGACCTTCGAGGCCTCGCGCGCGCGTTGCAGTCGCTCTTCTTCGGCCTCGCGTTTGCGCTGGGCCAAGACGAGGCCGCCGGTGCGCACGAAGTCGAGGGTGTCCTCGAGCTCGCCGGCGTCGAAGAAGGTCCCGTGGCGCGGGCAGCTGTCCAAGATGATGCCGCTGACGCGCTCGAAGTTCTTGCGGGCCATCATGTCGGCGCACAAGGGGCAGTGGCGATAGACCACCTCGGTCGGGCGTTCGGTCATCACGCGGCGCTTGACCGCACGCTCTTCGACCTCGAGCTCCATGGCCTGGGCGCGGGCCTCGTCGAGCATGCGCATGAGCACCTCGTGCGAGACCCAGACCCCGCCGCAGTGCGTACAGCCGTCGATCTCGTGACCCGTGGGGCGCTCGCTGGTCGGGGCGAGACCCCAGCGCATCATGTGGGGCGCCTCGGACTTGCAGCTCGGACATTCGAAGTCGGTCGTCGCCGAGTCGAAGGCGGCGGTCGCGTGGCCGCAGTGCGGACAAAAGGAAGAGCCCGACGCGACCAGACTGTGACAGCCCGCGCAGCGGATCGAGGTGCTCGGGTCCGGCGTACCCAGGGGAACGCGCGGGGCGCTGCAGTAGTCGCACAGGCCGCGCTGCACGTCGGACTGGGGGGCCCCGCAGCTCGGACAGTGGTAGTGGACGGCTCGTTGCCCCATGGTCGGCGCTCGCGCCGGGCCTTTTTACCACGGCGGGGGCGGGCACATTCCCGCGGCCGCACGCAGCTGCTAGCTTGCCCGCGTGAGCGCGCCCTTTCGCGTCGAGCTGCTCGTCTTCGCTGGCCTGCGCCAGCGCCTGGGTCGCCCGAGCCTCGCGCTCGAGCTCCCGGCCGGCTGCACGGTGGCCCAGCTGCGGGCCCTGGTCGAGCGCACGCACCCCGAGCTGGGCCCGCTGACGCACTGTCGGCTGGCCGTCGACCACGAGTTCGTCGATGACGCGACGCGCATCCCCGCGGGCGCCGAGCTCGCGCTGATACCGCCCGTCTCGGGTGGGCACGACGGGGCGGCGTCGCATCTGTCCGAGGCGCCGCTCGAGCTCGCGCGCGTGGTCGCGGCCGTCGAGCACGAGGG
>JAUIJR010000521.1 GCA_030431075.1 Polyangia bacterium
CTCCCGCGCGCCTCTCTCGATCAGCTCAACAGCCTGATCAAGAAGTTCGTGGAAGCCGGTGGTGCCGCCGACGTCAAGAAGTGGGCGGCCGCGGCCGAGCTCACCTCCTACCGCGTCGGACTGCTCTTGTGCGGCGACCTGACCACCGCCGCCTTGATGGTCTCGCAAGAGCAAGGCCAGCTCGGCTCCGCGATCTCGCCGAAGGACAAGATCAAGGAGATGGTGCTCTACAGCATCAGCGAGGACTACTTCGAGGCCCGCCGCCACGTGGGTCTGCGGATCGGCTGAGCCGACGCCGCTCGCGGCGAAAGGCCGGCACCTTCGGGTGTCAGCCTTTTTCGTGGCGCAATGAGCCGCTCGCCGCCCGGACGCACGCTCACGCGGAGCCGCGGGCTCGGCGACTCAGCGCTGGTTGGGGCCGGTGACCTGCGTGGGCACGGGGCCGGGCACGGCGTCTTCGCGCAGTCCGGTGATCCGGTAGATCTGCAGCGCATCGCTCTTGCCCTTCACGCGGACGGGCTCGCGGTTCTCGGCCACCACGAAAGGTGCGATCGGAGCCATCGTCGATTGACTGACGATGAGCTCGCCGGGGCCGGCCACCGAGCAAAGGCGGGCGGCGACATTCACCGCGTCTCCGATGACCGTGTACTGCAAGGTCTGCGAGGAACCGATCGCGCCGGCGATGACGGGGCCCGTGTTGAGCCCGATCCCGATGTGGATCGGCTCGCGGTTTTGGGACTGACGGACGCGGTTGAACTCCTCGAGGGCCTTGAACATGCCCAGGGCGCAGCGCACCGCTTGCAGCGGGGCGTTCGGGAGGTCGACCGGCGCCCCGAACAGGCCGATGATCTCGTCACCGACGTACTTGTCGAGGGTGCCGCCGTTGCGGAACAAGATGTCCACGACGATCTCGAAGTACTCGTTGAGGGTGTGCACCATCTGCTCGGGCGTGTGCCGCTCGCTCATCGAGGTGAAGCCTCGGATGTCGGCAAAGAGCATGGTGACCTCGCGACGCTGCCCACCTTGGTCGAGGTGCAGGGCGCCGTTGACGATCTGGTCGACCAGGTTCGGGGACAGCAGGCGCTGAAACTGGGCGCGGGTGCCCGCCTCTTGCTCGATCTTCTTGGCCAGCCGGTAGTTCTGGATGGCGATGGCGGCCTGATTGGCCACGCCCGAAAAGAGCATCAGGTCCTTCTCGGTGAAGGCGCCCGTGCTCATGGAGCTGTCCATGTGGAAGACGCCGACCAGCTCTTCGCCCACCAGCATGGGCACGCACATGGTCGAGCGAATGCCCTGCATGATGATGCTCTTGGCCGCCTTGAAGCGCTCGTCGACCATCGCGTCGGAGCACAAGACGGCCTGCTTGGTGCGCTGGACGGTCTCGAGGATCGAGCCCGAGAGCTTGACCTCTTCGTCGCGCTTTTGCCGGACGTAGCGTGCTTGCAAGCTGCCGTCGTCCTCGACGAGCAAGATGACGGCGCGGTCGGCCCGAATCAGCGCGAAGGTCTCGTCGACCACCTTTTGAAGCAGGCGGTCGAGGTCGGAGTCGATGGCGAGCTTTTGCGAGAGCTCGTGCGCGACGCGCAGCTTCTCGTAGTCGGCCCGCAGGACGTTGACGTCACTGATCTGCGTGGCGGGCAGGAACTGCGACTGCACCTGCACGGAACTGCGGATCTCGGACTGCACCTGCCCCGGCATCATGGTGACGCGCTTGGGCTTGGCGGCCGCGGCTGCGGCCGGGTCCGCTTGGTAGCGGAGGACCGAGTTGCCGAGCTGGATCTGGTCGCCGTCTTTGAAGGTGTGCTCGTCGATGCGGGTCCCGTTGACCCACGTGCCGTTGAGCGAACCGGCGTCGCGGATGACGTGGGTTCCGCCGGGGCCGCGCGTGATCCGAGCGTGCTCCTTGGAGACGATGCGGTCGAGCAGCTGGATGCTGTTGTTCGGATGGCGACCCAGCGTGTCGAAAGCCCCGAGCTCGTATTCGAGCTGGCGCTCCCCGAGTAGAATCAGCTTGGCCGCCATGAACCCTCGGCGATCCTAGGCCGCAGCGCCCCCGGATTCAACTGGCCAAAACGGAGCATCGGGCGGCGCAAGGGCGCATTTTCGGTGAGGCGCGGGCCGGCGAGGACACGGCGCCGGGCGCTCAGTGGAGGGTGAGCGTGTACTCTTTTTCCACGACGCGCTCTTGCTTTTCGATGATGTCGAAGGGCCACGTGGTCCACTCGGAGTAGAGCACGCCAAATCGGACCTGGTGCTTGGAGTCGATCTCGATCCAATGCTCCATCTGGGGGTCCTTGATGCCGATCATGCGCAGGTTCTGCCCCATGTCGGCTTTGAGGCGGGTCAGTGAGCCCGGGTTCTCGAAGTAGCGCGACTTGCGAGGTGCGAACTGGGAGGCCGTCTCGTCGAGGATGCGGTAGGCCTCGCCCTCGCGCAGCTTCGCGGGGAGGTACTGGTAGGCCAAAAAGCCCAGCAGGAGCAAGACCAGCGCGATCGAGACGCTGACGACGTTGATCTTGCGGGGTCGCTTGTACTTGACGGGTTTCGCCATGCGCCTTCGCCCAGCTCAAGTGAACTTTAGCACAAGGGCGCGGGGGGTAGCGGATCGACCGTCGCCCCCAAGGGGGCCCAGGGGCGGGCTCGCGCGCATTTGCGGTCAGGTGTGCAGCTGTCTGCGGGCTGGACTTCGGGGGTATGCTCGCCTCCACCCGTGTTCCATTTGCCGGCATACCTCGCCCTGTCGAGGTGGGTGGCGGGGCGCCGTGTGGTCGTGTTCGACCCCGACGGGCCCGCGGGGCCACGCTTGTTGCGTGAGGCCGGCGCAAAAATGGTGCTGGTCTTGGGTGACCGCATCGAGTCCGAGGCGGGGATCGAAGTTCGGCCGGCCGAGGGAGGCAGCCTCCCGCTGCGCGACGCCAGCGTCGACGCGGTCTTCGTGATCGAGTCCTTTCCCGAGCTGCGTCCGGCCCTTCGCCAAGCGCTGGTGCGCGACGCGGGGCGAGTGCTGCGACCCGGTGGTGTGTTTGCCGCATGGACGGCCCAACCGGACACGGCGCTGTTCGGATCTCGCCAAGGCGATCACGCCGTCGACTTCTACGTGCTCGAGGAGTGCCTCGGCGAGGTCTTTGGGCAGGTGCGGATGCTGGCGCAGATGCCCTGGCAAGGCTTTAGCTTGGCGCCCCTACTCGAAGCCGAGGAAGCCGCGCCCCGTCTTCGACTCGAAGAGAGCTTGTTGGGGGAGACGGCCGAGGCCTCGCACTACCTCGCGCTCGCCACCGAGGGCGAGCTGCCGGCGGCTCTGATCGACGCCTGCACGATGATCCCCCTGCCCGAAGCGCAGGTCTTTGGGCGCCAGACCCCCGAAGAGCTCCTCGACGAGCTCGAGGCCCTACGCGAGGCGCTCAGCGTGCGTTCGGCCCGATCCGTGGCGGCGCAAAGTCGCAGCCGAGAGCTCGAGGCGCAGCTCGAGAGCTTGCGGGCGCAACTGGCCGACGGGGCCGAGCGCGCCGGCGATGAACTGCGAGAGGCGCTCGAAGAAGCACGCGCACGGGCCGATCGCGCCCGCGAGGCCCAAGCCGAGCTGCGCGCCCGTCTCGACGAACTCGAAGCGGAGCGCAGCGATCTGCTCGACCAGCTCGGTC
>JAUIJR010000522.1 GCA_030431075.1 Polyangia bacterium
CAGCCAAGAAGACGCGATCCGCTCATCGAAGCGCGAGCGCCAAGCGGCCCAAGCCGAGTGGGACACCAAGGACCTCTTTTGCGCGATCTACATGCGCGACCGCATCGGCGACCGCTTCGAAGGCCGCTTGGTCGGCATGTCCGCTCGCGGCTTTTTCGTCCAGCTCGACGACCCCTTCGTCGACGGCATGGTCAAAAACATCGACCTCGAAAAAGAGACCAAAGGCAACTGGGAGCTCGACGAAACCGGCGTCCGCATGGTCGCGGGCCGCAGCGGGCAGACCCTGACCTTGGGGGATCGGGTGATCGTCGAGGTGCTGGACGCTTCGATTGCGCGCCGGCAGATTGATCTGTATCCGATCAAGTTGGGGTTGTAGGGGCGGGGAGCCTTCTCGGATCTCGACTCTCGCCGAGTGAGCGAACCGCCCTCCCGCTCTCGTCTCCTCATCACGGGTTGCGGCCGCTCCGGAACCGGCTTTTCGGCTGCGGTCCTCAGCGCGGGTGGGACCGTAGGCCACGAGGGGGTGTTCGGTCCGACCAGCGACGGCACGTGGCCCGAAGATCACCCACTTCACGTCGAGGTCTCCTGGCTCGCTGCCCCGCATGCTCGGAAGTTCCGGGACAGCACGTACATCGTGCACCAGGTCCGAGATCCACTCCTCGTGATTCGAAGCTTCCTTGGCTTCGGCTTCTTCGAGCGGGATCCCTCCCACCGGTTTCTGAGCTATGTCCTGCGACATGCCCCCGAGTGCGCCCGATGGGACGACCCACTCGACCAAGCCATCCAGTACTGGCTCTCCTGGAATCAGATGGCCGCCGAAGCTGCCCATGAGCGCCTCCGGCTCGAAGACCTCGATGCCACCCACTTCGACCGACTCGCTCGGCTGGCCGGCCTCCAAGAGGCCGACTACGGCCGCGCCTCAAGAAATCTGGGCCGGCGTCACAACGGCCGTCGCCGCGACATGACGGTCACCGTCTCCGGGCTCCTTCGCCGCCCCCTTGGGCCCGAGCTCCGCGAGCGGGCCGCCGTATACGGCTACTCGCTGAACCCGTAGTCGCGGCCCGTGTGTTGAGACCCCCGATTGGGTGGTCAAGGCACCGCCCTCCTACGCGAGTCGTGGTCATTCGAGCAAGATGACGCTCGGCCCGCTCCATTCGAAGGAGCGACAGGCCATCAGCGCCGCCGGCGCCCGCAACGACGCGAACTCCGCTTCGGTCACGAACTACGACGAGAACGCCCCCCGTTCAACGAGCCACGACGTCAGGAGGTAGATTGCCTACGCAAGGCAAACAGGCAGGTGCACAAACGACCTCAACGTCGTCCACTGACGAGCCGCCGGGCATGGAAGGAACGAGTTTGAAGGGTCTCGTCGCCGGGTGTACGCTCCTCACATGTCACTTCGAGCCCTCGCCCCTGCCACGGCAGCTCTCCTCTTGACCCTCGGGGGATGCACCAGCGCGGGCACCGGCGACGCCGAGGCGAGCTCGGACACCGCCGGCAGCGCGAGCTCGGAGGCCTCTGGCAGCGCTGAGTCTGGCGGGGTCGACCTCGGCATTTGCGAAAGACTCATCGAGTGCGCCCAGGAAGCAGGAGCCGCGGGCGTCGCATCGCTCGTCGGGACCTACGGAGAGATGGGAACGTGCTGGCAGATCCCAGGCGCTACCGAGCAAGACTGCTGGGTTGAGTGTCGAACTCAGCTCGACGCGCTGTCCGAAATGCACCCTGAGGTTCAGTCATGCACGGCGTGCTTGGACGACTCCGACTGCGTGGTACCGACGGAGCCCTACTGCTCCCCAACCAGCAACGAGTGCACGGGAAACCTCGAATGTGATCCGCTCGAATCGGAAGCCTGTCCACCAGGAATGGGTTGCCACGTCACGCCGGAGCCTGACCCGGTCTGGGCGTGCACCAACCAAACCGGGGCCGGCGGGCAGAACGCGAGCTGCACCACCCAATCCGACTGCATGTCTGGCTTCATCTGCTCGGGCACGTACGAATGCATGGGCTGTTGCGCAGTCGCGTGCCGACAGGATGAGCCAGGCGTCTGCGGACCTAGCAGCAATTGTGCCGATGGACCCTTTGAGTATCCCCCTGGCTGGGGTGCCTGCGGCTAGACTCTACTACTCACTGCACCACCTGTCCTCGGCCGGCTTGGTTGCTCTGGCGAGTCACGCAGCAAACGGCAGGCTCAATCCGCGACTCTGAAGCGTCCGCAGGTACATGAACGACTGCGGCGGGAAGAACGCTTCTACGGACTGCCAGGGGTTGAGCGGACGGCGATAGCGGGTCGTCATCTCGATCTCGAGTGCGTGGGCAAGCTGACGGCCTTCGAAGTAGCGCTCAAAGTAGTCCCGTTCGATGCCAGCGTGCTTCCGGGTCCGGCGCCAGAGTGCCTCGGGGGTCGTACTGAGCACTCGCCGCACACGGAACTCGCCCACGATCCGCTGAACGGGACTGGAAGCGTAGACGACCACGCGGCGTGGCTCTTCGGCCGGGAGGGCGCGCCGAAACTCGAAGCGCTTCTCTCCGGCAAAGATCTTCTCGACGAACTCAGGTTTGATCGACAATAAGACGCTCATCGGCGCAACCGAGGCGGAGTATCGCGTTGAACTGATCTCGGGTCAAAGAAAGCACGCTCCACCGCTCTTCGGCGTCGAGACCGGCTTGCTCGACCAGCGCTTTGCGGTTGGGTCGCTTGGGCAGTGCAAAGTTGTACAGCATGCGCAGCACAACCAAGGAGTGCTTGCGAGTGCGCCAGAACTTTCGGAGCTCATCTTCGGTGAAGATGCTGTAGGCCGCGCATCGAGCTACGAAGTCGTTCTCGCCAGTGAAGTCCTTAGCGCGAAGGACCGTGTCGAGAACGCAAACGGAGGTGGCAACCGCGCTGTACCACGCGGCCCCCCTCGCCTCGTCCTTCGTCCGGTAGATGACGACGACATCCCCGGGTCGCAACTCGGCCGCAGCTCGGCTCCAGCCGATGTAGATCTTGAGGATCGAGTTTGTGTGCGAGAGGTCCTGAATGACGTCGTCGCCCTCGGTGTTCAACTTTGAGTCCGGGAAAAGTCGCGTGTGGAACTCCGGGTAGATGGCCAGCAAGCGCAGGCGCCGGCCGTGCACGTTGACGATCGGGTAGTCCTTGTGGTCTCCCGCTGCGCGATATCGCATGGGTTTCGCCAGCACCCGCTCGACTCCATTGGCCGTGCGCTTCTCACCGACGTCCTCGAAGCCCCAACGCGCAAAGAGCTCGATGAGCTTGCCATGTTTGGGGAACACGGTGACGTAGATTTCCTCCACCCCGCGCTCGAGCGCCTGGTCGAGGATGAGCCGGATGAAGCGCTCCCCGAGCCGTGTCCCATGCGCTTCGACCTTGAAGGTACCCGCCTTCAGTCTCGCTGCTGCTGGGCGCATGGGCGAGACGTCCGTCAACGCGTCCGACTCCACCTTCAGATACAGGAAGCCGCAGAGCTTTCCATCCTCGCCTCGAATCGTCCACGCCGTGTGCGCCGACTTTCGAGCGAACCACTCACCGAACTCGGCGTAGTCCTCCCGAAGTGAATCAAAGAAGGCATCGGCGAGGTCCAGCTCGCCAAAACTCACCTGCTGCAGGGGACCGTACTGCATGACAAAACCGTGA
>JAUIJR010000523.1 GCA_030431075.1 Polyangia bacterium
GCCCAACGCCAACCGCACCGAGCGCGGCTTGAACCAAGTCGAGTTCTTGGTCATGCAGGACATCTTCATGAACGAGACGGTGCGCTTCGCCGACGTGGTCTTGCCCGCGGCCTGCTTCGCCGAAAAAGACGGCGTCTTCACCAACTCGGATCGCCGAGTGCAGCGTGTGCGAAAGGCCGTATCGCCCCCCGGCGAGGCCCGGGCCGACTGGGAGATTTTGTGCGAGGTGGCGCGCGCGGCCGGATACGCCATGCCCGAGTACCAGCACCCCGGTGAGATCTACGCGGAGATGGCCGGGCTCTCGGAGAAGTTCGCGGGCATCAGCTACCCGCGCCTCGAGGTCGACACGGCCGGCCTTCAATGGCCCTGCCTCGACGAGAAGGATCCGGGCACGCCGACCCTGCACGAGGGCAGCCCCATGAAGGGCAAGGCAACCTTCATGGCCACGAGCTATCGCCCCAGCGCCGAGCTCAGCGACGACGAGTACCCGCTGGTGCTCAGTACCGGCCGTACCCTCTACCACTACAACGCCGCCACCCAGACGCGCCGCGCCGCCGGTGGACACGCGCGCCAGCCCGAGAACTTCGTCGAGATGCACCGTCGAGACGCGCGCAAGCTCGGCCTCGAAGACGGGCAGCTCGCCGAGGTCGTCTCGCGTCGCGGCACCGTGCGCGCGCGCATCAAGGTCAGCGGTCGCATGCGGCCGGGTTGCGTGTGGATGCCCTTTCACTTCGCCGAGGCGAACACCAACCGCCTCACCAACGACGCCGGCGACACCACCACGGGCACGGCCGAGTACAAGGTCTGCGCGGTCAAGGTGCGCGCGGCCACGGGTGAGCTGGCCGCGAGCGCCGAGTAGGCGGCAGCGTCGATACCGGCGAGCTAGCGGTCGCGGGCCTTGCGAAGGGCGCGCTGCATCTCGCGCTTTTCGTCGCGCTCTTTGATGGCGTGGCGCTTGTCGTGCACCTTCTTGCCGCGGGCCAAGCCGATGAGCAGCTTGAGCACGCGCCCCTTCACGTAGATCTCCAGGGGCACCAAGGTCATGCCCTCGCGCTGCACGGCTTGGCGCAGGCGGTCGAGCTCGCGGCGGTGCAGCAGCAGCTTGCGCGGGCGCACCGGCAGGTGATTGCGCGCGTGGGCCTGCGTGTACTCGGCGATGTGCGACTGCAACAAGAAGAGCTCGTCGCCTTTGTAGGCGCAAAAGGCCTCGGCCAGCGAGGCCTTGCCGTCGCGGATCGACTTGACCTCGGAGCCCACGAGCATCATGCCGGCCTCGATCTCTTCTTCGATGAGGTAGTCGTGCCGGGCCTTGCGGTTGACCGCGAGGGTCTTATCGCCGCGGGCCGGCTTTTTCTTCTTGCGCGCCATCGCTCGGGGCCCCGAAAAGGGCCCGCAAAGCTAGTCGATCGCGCGGCCGGATGCCAGTCGCGTCGACGCACCGGCGGGCAGCGGCTAGGCTCCACAGGTGGCGATCGGGATCCGCCAGGGCGCGAAACGCTGGGCCTTGCTTCTCGCGCTGGGCGCGAGTGCCTGTGCCGACGACGACTCTGGCGAGGATCCCTGCGCACCCGTCGGCGAGCCGCAGCTCGAGGTCTTCCCGCACCAAGGCGAAGGCGCACTGGCCGAGGGCCAGCCCGACTTGCCCGCCTTCAACGCCCCCCAAGGGGCCCCCGGATCTCAGCTCGAGTTGCGCTTGCGCGGCATCGACCTCGAAGGCATGTCGCTGATGCGCACACGCTTGGACATCGAGGGGGGCACGACCCCGCACGAGGCGGTCTTCTTGGTCCCCCAAAACCTCGACATCCGCTGCGAAGAGGACGGGGCGCTGGGGATCTACACCCTGCCCATCCTCTATCCCGAGGTCCCCGACGTGGACGAGCTCGACGGCTTGGAGGGGGACTTTTACTTGAGCTTCGAGGGCGACACGCCGCTCGAGTTCTCGTGGCCCGTCCGCTTGCGGGTCACCCAGTACTGAGCCCGCTCGGCGCTCGCGCACCCCCGAGCCGCGGGCAGGCGTGCTACTCACTCGCGTGGCCTTCGAAGCCCGGGACCCGAACTGGCGCTCGCGGGTCGAGCGCATCTTCGCCGACGCGGCCTTCGTGCAGGATGTCGGCGTGACCCTCGAGGACTTCGGCCCGGGCTGGGTCGAAGCGGGCCTGAAGCTCGAGGCGCGGCACCTCCAACAAGACGGGGTCGCGCACGCGGCCGTGCACACCCTCATCGCCGACCACGCCGCGGGGGCGGCCGCGGGCAGCTTGCAAGCGCCCGACCAGGTCGTCTTGTCGATCGGCCTCGAGCTCAAGTTGCTGCGCGCAGCCATGGGCGAGCGCCTGAGCTGCCGGGCCGAGGTCATCAAGGCCGGCCGCAGCATCTCGGTGGCCGAGTCCAGCGTCTACGTCCACGCGGGCGAGGCCCCACCCAAGCTGGTCTCCAAGGCCAGCATCACCTTCACCCACGTCGCGGCCGAGCGCGTCGCAGGCAAGTCGGCATGAACGAGCTCGAGATCCACAACTGGTTGACCTGGCTGCAGATCGGGCTGGCCGCGGTCACCGTCATCGCCCTGGTCTTTTTGGCCGCCCCCTATGGCCGTCACGCCCGCGGCGGTTGGGGCCCCACGATCCCGGCGCGCGTCGGCTGGATCGTGATGGAGATGCCCGCGGTCGCCTGGTTCATGTGGCTGTTCTCGCAAGGCGCCCACGCCCAAGAGCTCGTGCCCTTGGTGCTGCTCGCCTTTTGGCAGGTGCACTACATCCACCGCACGCTGATCTTTCCCTTCCGCTTGAGCCCGGGCTCCAAGCGCATGCCGGTGCTGGTGGCGGCCTTGGCCTTCATCTTCCAGATGCTCAACGGCTACATCAACGCGCGTTGGATCTCCGAGTTCGGCGACTACCCGCCGAGCTGGCTCTCGGACCCGCGCTTCATCGCGGGGGCCGGCTTGTTCATCACCGGCATGGCCATCAACTTGCACGCCGACACCGTGCTCTTGCGCCTGCGCAAGCCCGGCGAGACCGGCTACAAGATCCCCAAAGGCGGGCTGTACCGCTTCATCACCTGCCCCAACTACTTTGGCGAGATCCTCGAGTGGTGCGGCTGGGCCGTGATGACCTGGTCGCTGCCCGGCTTGGCCTTCGCCTTGTACACGGCGGCCAACGTCGGCCCGCGCGCCTTCGACAACCACCGCTGGTACAAAGAAAAGTTCGACGACTACCCCAAAGAGCGTCGCGCCTTGGTCCCCTTCGTGGCCTGAGCCTCGGCCCGCAGCGCCTCGCCGTCCTCGAGGGTCCGCATCAAGCACAGCCCGCCGAGCTCGCTGGCCCCGCCCGCGCGCAGGGCCTCGAAACACGCGTACAAAGTCGCGCCGCTGGTGGTGACGTCGTCGATCACCAGCACCCGCTTGCCCCGCACGGCCTCGGCGTCGCGCACTTCGAAGGCCCCGGCCAAGTTGGCCAGACGGTCGGCCAAGCCCAGCTCGCTTTGGGCCGCCGTCGCCCGTCGCCGACGCAGGGTCCGCGGCCGAAAGGCGGGGGCGGGGAGGCCACTTCGTCGGGCCTCGCGCTGGGCCCAACGCGCGAGCAACTGGGCTTGGTCGTAACCCCGACTCCACACCCGCGAGTGATGTAGCGGCACAT
>JAUIJR010000048.1 GCA_030431075.1 Polyangia bacterium
TGACGATCGGCCAAAGCCGCGAAGAAGAGGAGGCCACCGCCGACCCCTGCGCGGAGCTGGCCGCCCAGGTGGACTCGGTGTGGAACCCCGCGCGGCGTGACGCCGTCGAGGCGCGCCTGGCCGCCGCCGGGGTCGACGAAGGCGGACGCCAGCGCGTCGCTGCCCAGCTCGATACATGGGCCGAGCGCTGGGCTCGCGCCCGCGTCGACAGCTGCGAGGCCAGCGTGGTGCGCAAGGAATACTCGGCGGAGCTGCTCGATCGACAGGTCTTTTGCCTCGACCATCAGCGTGGGCAAGTCGACGCCTTGATCACGCGCTGGTCGGACCCGGAGCTCCCGGCCGAGACGGTCGCCGAAGCCGAGAGCCACCTCTCGAAGCTGGACCCCAGCGCCGACCTCGAGCGCTGCGCCGACCTCGAGTCACTGGGCGGTCGCGTGCCCCAGCCCGCGGACGCCGACGCGCGCGAGAAGATCGCCGAGATCGAAGGCGAGCTCGAAGCGCTGCAGGCCTTGTCGCTGACGGGCGCCGGTGCGCCCGCGGCCGAAAAAGCGAGCGCGCTGATCGAGTCGGCCCGTGCGATCGGCTGGGCGCCTCTGGTCGCCGAACTGCAGCTCGAGCGAGGCACGGCCTTGCAGCGCGCGGGCGACTCCAAGGCCGCCCGCGAGGCCCTGGAGGCCGGCTTTTTCGCCGCGATCGAAGGCGGCGACGAAGGCCTCGCGCAAGACCTCGCCTCGAGCTTGGCCTACGCCACGGGCTACGCCCTCAACGACGTCGAGGGCGGGACGCGCTGGGCCGCCATCGCGCGCGCCTACCTGGCCCGCCATCCCTCGCCCTACCGGGAGGCGCTGCTCGAGCAGTCGGTGGGCGCGATGTTGGTCGCGGCCGGGCGCAACGACGAAGGCATCGTCGCGCACACCCGCTCGATCGAGCTCTTCGAGCGCGTCGAACCACCCAAGCCGACCCACCTGGCCGAAGAGCTGAACAACCTCGGCGCCGCGCACTTTCAAAAGGCCGAGTACGACAAAGCCCTGCCCTTGCACGAGCGCGCGCTGGGCATCTTCGTCGAGGCCTACGGCGAGTCGCACCCCGACGTCTCGATCACCTACTCACAGCTCGGCAACGCCCAAGGCGGCAAGGGTGAGCACGCGGCGGCCCTCGCCTCCTTCGAGAAGGCCTACGCCATCGCCGACGCCACCGTCGGCGCGCGTACCCGCACCGGGGCCATCGCCCTCGACAACCAAGCGCGCATGCTTCGCAAGCTCGACCGACTCGACGAGGCCATCGCCAAGCACCGCGAGGCCCTCGGGATCTGGCGCGAGCTGCTCGGAGAGGACCACGCCGACGTCGGCATCAGCTTGTTGAACATGGGCTACGCGGAGGTCGCGGCCGAGGACTTCACCGGCGCGCGCAAGAGCTTTGGCGATGCGCTCGGCACCTTCGAGCGCTCGGTCGGCGACGCGCATCCTTTCATCATGTACGCCTGCAACTCGGTGGCGACCGTCGAGCTCGAGCTGGGCAACGCCGCGGGTGCCCTCCCCTGCCTCGACCGCGTGCTCGGCATGGACGACAGCCAAGTCGACCCCACCCTCACCGCCGAGACCCGCTTTTTGAAGGCGCGCGCCTACTGGGCCCTGGGCCAAAAGTCCGCCGCCCGTGGCCTGGCCCGCGCCGCGGCCGAGCAGTACCGCAAGGGCAACCCCGAGACCTGGAAAGCCGAGATCGAGCAGATCGAGAGCTGGCTGAGCGAGCACTGAGCTGCCGGGGGTCGAGCTTTGGCACTCCGCGTCCGCGCGCGCCGACACCGGTCCCCCCGACACCGGCGGCCTGGACTCCGAGGGCTTCGACCTCGCCGACGGCGACTGGCCCACCGAGTGCGAGGGCTTCCAGTACATCCAACTCAGCGACCCCTTCGCGCGCCCCTACGGCCCCGAGCCCATCGGCACCTGGAAACCGGGCGCCATGGGCGAAGTCGGCGTCACCTTGGGCACCGACATCGCCCCCGGCTTCTTCAACTACCCCGGCATCCGCGTCAGCTCCGACCATGAGCTCGTCACCCCCCTCGTCATCGACAACTTCCTCTTCGGCCTCGAACACGACACCCCCACGCCCCTGTCCGTCGTCCTCATGGCCGACGAAGCCCTCCCCCTCGGCACCGCCGTCACCTTCACCATCGAACTCGTCAGCCTCGAAGAAGCCTGCGGCATCGCCGACAGCGTGACGGTGACCAACATCTTCGAGTGAGCGCGCGGCCGCCGCAAGCCCGCTCGTGCCAACGCCCTCAGGTCGGGCAAAGGCCACCGTAAGCCGGTTCGTGAAAGCTCAGGCTCGGGCCAGGCGTGCGGGCGACGAACACCTTTCCGTGAGCGGGCAGCGACGATCAGCCAGCTCGCCGAAGCACCCCCGCATCGGGGAAGGGCAGCCGCAAACGGGGGTCGGCCAGGCACACGCGTGCAGCGGAGAGTCCGGGATGCAGCGGCGTCAACAATCGTCTGGCGTTGCGAGGCGAGACCTTCAAGATCCGGGCGAGGTCCGTGGGGCGCGCAGGCCTAGTCGTGCTCACGGCGAGCTGGGCGAGCAGTCTTCGGTCGCTCCGGATCTCGAGGACCTTGGACTCCGAGGTGCGAAGCGCATGGGCAACGGCGCGCCGCAGCTCATGGTCAGACGCGACCTGAACCGCCTGCCCGCTCGGTGCTTCGAAGCGATGAGCTCCCAGCGATCCGAGTCCACGAAGCGCCGCCGAGGCCGGAAGCCGCAAGACCTCCGCGGTCTCTTCGATGGGTGTCGCAATGGGGTGGGCCGCCCCGACGAGGTCTCGGAGCGTGGACCAAGGCCACTCCAGCGGATCATCGACCCATCCCGCCCGCACGGGGTTGAAGAAGCCATAACGCATCATTCGACCGGCGATCTTCGGCGTCGTTGCTTCCGACGCAATTCGAACATCAAAGCGGACCCCGAACGCGTGGGTGAAGCCCGTCAGAACCCTCCGAATCCGAGCCAGACAACCCAGGCGCCACATCGCGTGAAGGTGGTCCGGCATGAGTGCAAAGGAGAGGACGCCCGGGACCCCCAGCACCAAGTGCTGCCAAAGCCAGCTCGCCTTTTGAGGCTCGAGAAGACTCCGGTCGCGGCCGCGTGTGGTCGCAACGATATGGACGGCAACGGTCATGCCGGGCTTGTCGACCGCCCACGCCAGGCCTTGCACTCTCAACGAGGCGGACGCCACCACCGGGAGTACGCGCCGTGGAGTTCGACCCCTTCCACGCTTGCCAATCGCGCCGAGAGCGCCTTCCCAAAACTATCCGGTTTTCGGTCAAGTACAGCGACTCACGGCCGTAAGTCGGCGAAAGTGACCCGAAACCGGATAGTTTCGCCGAGGCGCGTCCCCCGCCCTTCCGGGCGGCGAGTGACGGTTCGTCCCCCGGGCGCGCTCGGGTCGCGCGGCCTGCGAGCGGCCATGGCGGGCCAGCGCGAGCGAGCCCACGCCTGGCGGGCGCGTGCCCCCGACGGCCGGGGCGACTCAGTGGGCTTTGGCGGGGGCGGAGTCGGGGCCGGGGTCTTGGTCGTTTTCGTCGTCGTAGCGGACGCGGCAGGCGTTCATGCCGAGGGCGGCCGAGATGCGGTGGCGGTTCTTGGCGACGAGGGCGTAGGCGGCCCACTCGATCAAGAGGAGGGGAAACAAGATGTAGAGCAGGCCGACGAGGAGTCGCCAGCCGCGTTGGCGCCACAAAAAAGCGTTGACGGCGAAAGGACCGCTGCGGACCCGGCCCTGTTGCGTGATGAGCTGGACGGCGCGGGTGCAAGCGGCCCAGTCGAGTCCGTAGGGGGCGAGCTCTTCCTCGCTGAACTCGTAGTAGGGCTGGACCTCGAACTCACCGCTGCGATCGTGGGCCTTGGCCCACTCGGCGCACCAGGTGCAGATTCCACAGTCGCCGTCGAAGAGCAGCAGCGCTTTGTCGGGGACGAGGCTCATCCAGCCCCTTCATAACGCCGAAGCCGGGCGGCCGCCAGGTGGCCGCGCAAAAGACCGCGCCCGCCCATGCCCGGGGGCGGCCCTGAAAGCTCGCGGGCTCCGGCGCGGGTGAGCCGCGGGGGCCCAGGGGCGCGCGGCGGCATCACTCGGTGCCGAAGCGCGCTTTGAGGCGGTGCTTTTGCACTTTGCCCAGGGCATTTTTGGGGATTTCGTCGATGATGAGGACGCGGCGCGGGCGCTTGTAGTCGGCGAGTTTGTCGCGCAGCTGGACGGCGAGCTGCTCGACCCAGGCTTCGGGACTGCGGGCGCGGCCGACGTCTTGGTGCGGGACCAAAGCGGCGACGATCAGCTCGCCCCAGCGCGGGTCGGGGAGACCGAGCACGGCGACCTCGCGGTAGTCGCCGGTGGCGAGCAAGGCCTCTTCGATCTCGCGCGCGGAGATCTTGAAGCCGCCGGACTTGATGATGTCGACGCTGCTGCGACCGACGATGGACAAGTAGCCGCCCTCCCCTTCGCGGACGACGTCGCCGGTGCGAAACCACGGGCCGTCGAAGCTCTCGGCGGTGGCCTCGGGGCGCTGCCAATAGCCTTGCATCAAACCGACGCCGCGGACCTGCAGCTCCCCGATCTCGCCGGCGGCCACGGGCGCGCCCGACTCGTCGACGACACGCACTTCGAATCCCGGCACCGGCCGGCCGACGGCGCCGGGGCGTCGCTCGCCCGCGTAGGGGTTCGACAAGGTGATCAAGGTCTCGGACATGCCGTAGCGCTCGAGGATGCGGTGGCCGGTGAGCGCCTCGAAGCGGGCGAAGTCTCGGGCGCTCAACGCGGCGCTGCCGGCCGTGAACAGGCGCGCCGATCGCAGGGCCTCGGCGCGCGCGGGCTCGGCTTCGAGCCACTCGAGCAACATCGCGTACATGGTCGGCACGCCCATGAAGATGCTCGCGCCTGGCCGGAGACTGGCACGAACTCCGGTATGGGGGTCGCGTTCGGGGCCGCCTTCGAGACCGGTTTCGGGGTCCGTATCGGGGCCGCGTTCAGGACCGCGTTCGAGCGGCGCGTCGGCCGAGCCGACGAAGGCCGCGTGTATGGCCTCGACCGAAAAGCGTCGCAGCAGGGTCGTCGTCACGCCGCGCAGCCACGCCCCGTGCACGCCGATGCAAAGGCCGTGCACGTGAAAAAGCGGCAAGGCCAGGACTTGATGGTCGGCCGGCGAGAAGCGCCAAAGGCCCGTCAGGGCCTCGATGGCGCCGACGACCGAAGCAAAATCGTGCACCACGCCCTTGGACGCGCCGGTGGTGCCGCTCGTGTAGATCATCAAGCAGGGGGTGTCGTCGGCGAAGGTCTGGGTCGCGCGAGGCTCGAGGGCGTCGGCATCGGACAAGGCGATGGCCACGCCTTCGCCCCCCATGCGCAGGTCGTCGACACCCAGGCGCGGGGGAACACTCGCGGCCGGCAGCGCATCCAAGGCGGCCGCTCCGGCAGCGTCGCACGCGACGAGCCTCGCGGCGCTGTCGCTCAAGACGTGGCTGAGTTCGCCCTCGCGGTAGCGCGTGTTGATGGGCACGCAGATCGCCGCGCAGCGGTAGCAAGCCAGCACCACGACGAGCAGGTCCAAGCTCGTGCCCGCCAACACGGCGACGCGCGCCCCCGCTTCGACCCCGTGGACGGCGAACAAGCTCGCGGCGCGGCGCGCTCGCAGATCCAGCTCGGCCCAGGTGCAGGCCTCGTCGTCGCAGACGAAGGCGACGGCGTCGAGGTCGACCTGTGCTCGCCCCTCGAGCTGGGCGAACAAGCGGTCAAAGGCCTCGCCGCTCACCGGCCCCCGTCGACCGCCCCGGCGACGCCCTCATCGACAAAGGGCGCGAGTGTCTCGGCCAAACCGGGGACGGCGGCACTCACGTGGCCCTTCGCGGTCTTGCGCAAGGAGCGGTAGGTCTTTTGCAGAGGAGCGCCGGCCTCGGAGATGCGTCGGTCGGTCACACCCAGGAGGATCTCGGCGGTCGCCTCGGTGTCGGCGTTGAGCGCTCGGGCAAAACGATCGCCCGCACCGCGGCCCGACTCGATCGCGTTTTGGTAGTGAACCTCGAGGGCGTCGGCGAAGTCCGGCAACAAGAAGACGACCGCGTCGTCGATGACCCCGGGCCGGAGCTTTTTGACCACACCAAAGCCCGTGCGGACGGCCGCGCCCGAAAAGCCCCGCTTGCCCGCGACCTCGCGCTCGACGAGTTCGCGGCAGGCGACGACGACGCGCTGCGCCCGCTCCGAGTCCAGCAACAGCTCCCGCAAGGTCGGCGACGACATGCGAGCGGATTGTCTCGTTTTTGACGCGCACCGCAAGCCGGGAAGCCGGCCGATTTGCCTGCGTGTGGCGTACTTCGCATGCATTGGCGTCGTGCGAGGGCGAGGGGGCCGCGATGCGGCGGAAGACGCACCGTTTACACCTAGGCCCGCGACCGGCACGATGCCCGCATGCCTACGCGCGCTTTTGGCCGCGGACGACTTCGCGTGCTGTGCTGCGCGGCCCTGCTCACGGGCTGCGGCGCCGAGCCGAACGCGAGCCCGGCCGAGGGCGACGCCACGCCGAGTCCCGCCACGACGCCCGGCCCCGCTACGGCACGCCCGACCGCCATGCCCAGCCCCCCGCGACCCACGCCCCGGATCAGCTTCGAAGACGTCGCCCGTCATCCCTTGCCGGGCGCGGTCATCCCCGGCGCGATCCGATTCGCCCCCGACGGCGAGCACCTGACCTGGCTGCACTCGAGCGACGACAGCCTCAGCCGCGAGCTCTTCGCCTATGAGCTCGCCGAGGGGCAAACCCGGCGCGTCGCCGCGCCCCCGGATGGAGGCGAGCGCGAAGAGGAGCTGAGCTTGGAAGAGAAGCTCCGACGTGAGCGCGCCCGCTCTCGCGCGCTCGGCATCACCCGCTACGCCTGGGCCAAGAAGGGCCAGACCCTCCTGCTCCCGATCGCCGGCGATCTCTTCGTCAAAGACGGCATCGACGGCGAACTCCGGGCATTGCTCGACCGCAAGCAGTGGTGCGAGGCCACGGGCTGCGATCCCAAAAAGCCCACCTTGGACGCGCGGCTGAGCCCCGCGGGAGACCAGGTCGCCTTCGTCTACGACGCCGAGCTCTACGTGATGCCGACCGACGGCAGCGCCGCCCCCAAACAGATCACCAAGGGCGCGCGCGGGACGGGCAAGACCCACGGCCTCGCCGAGTACATCGCGCAAGAAGAGATGAAGCGCCACCACGGTTGGTGGTGGTCCCCCGACGGCAGCCAGATCGCCTTTACCGAGGTCGACGAGACCCACATCCCGATCTATCGCATCGTTCACCAAGGCAGCGAGGGCACGGGCGAGGGCCACGAAGAGGACCACGCCTATCCCTTCGCCGGAGGCGACAACGCGCGCGTGCGACTCGGCGTGGTCTCGGTGCGCGGCGGCAGCCCGCGCTGGGCCAAGCTCGACATCCCCGAAAACGGCTACCTCGCGCGCGTCGACTGGACGCCGGGCGGCGAGCTGCTCGTGCAGACCCAAGACCGCGCCCAGCAGAGCTTGTGGCTCGACCGCGTCGACCCGCGCAGCGGGACGCCGACCCGCCTGCTCGAGGAGCGCAGCGAAGTCTGGATCAACCTGCACCGCTTGTTGCGCCCTCTCGGCGAGAGCTTCGGCGAGCTCGAAGGGCACTTCATCTGGGGCTCGGAGAGCTCGGGCTTCATGCACCTGTACCTGCACGCCCCCGACGGCAGCCGCGTGCGCGCGCTGACCGAGGGCGAGTGGATGGTCGAGTCGATCCTCGGCGTCGACGCCAAGCGCCAAAAGCTGTGGTTCACCGGCACCAAGGACGGGCCCCTCGAGCGGCACCTGTACGAGGTCGGTCTCGACGGTGAGGGCCTGCGCCGTTTGACGCCGGACGCGGGCATGCACGCGATCGTGCTGAACGCCGAAGCCGGCCGTTTCGTCGACACGCACTCGGCGAACGGCCGTCCCTTGCGCGTCGAGCTGCGCGACCTCGAGCACGGCACCTTGCAAGCCCAGCTCTTCGAGGCGAAAGCGCCCGAGCTCGAGGCCATGGGCGTGACGCCCCCCGAGCTCGTGACGATGAAGGCCCGCGACGGCCTCGAGCTACATGGGGCCATCTACGCCCCCGACCCGGAGCGCTTCGGCCCCGGCCCCTACCCCACCTTGGTCAGCGTCTACGGCGGCCCGCACGCCCAGCGCGTCTCGAACAGCTGGGGGATGGTCATCGACATGCGCGCGCAGGCCCTGCGCGAGCGCGGCTACCTGGTCTTCAAGCTCGACAACCGCGGCTCGGCGCGCCGGGGTCTCGCCTTCGAAGGCGAGATCAAGCACGACATGGGCAACCTCGAGGTGCGCGACCAAGTCGACGGCGTGCGCTGGCTGGTCGAGCAAAAGCTCTGCGATCCGAAGCGCGTCGGCATCTACGGCTGGTCCTATGGCGGCTACATGTCGGCGATGGCCCTCGCCCGGGCGCCCGAGACCTTCGTCTTGGGCATCGCCGGCGCCCCGGTCACCCACTGGGACGGCTACGACACGCACTACACCGAGCGCTACATGGGCACGCCACAAAGCAACCCCGAGGGCTACGCGCGCTCATCGGTGATGGCCCACCTCGAGACCCTGCGCGGCGACTTGATGTTGGTGCACGGCCTGATCGACGAGAACGTCCACTTTCGCCACAGCGCCCGCCTGATCCAAGCGCTCATCGAGGCCCGCAAGCCCTACACCTTGCAGATGTTCCCGGGCGAGCGACACGTCCCTCGCAAGCTCGAAGACCGCGTCTACATGGAAGAGCAGATCTTCGCCTTCATCGACGCCCGTTTTCAGCCGGAGGCCGCGCCGGCCGTGCCGCTCGAGCCCGCCCCCTCGCCCGCGGAACCGGTCGCCCCCAAAGGCGCGCAGCGATAGGCCTCGCTGACCAAGGTCGCGGGAGGGCGCCAGCGCAAGACGAAGGTGCAGTCGCGGCCGCTCGGGTCACGGCCTTGGTGCACCACCACGCCCTCGTTCACGTGCACCTCGAGGCTCTCGGCATCGACCGGCGGCACGGGCACCACGGTGATGTGATGAACCCCCGCGGCGTCGCGGCGAAACAGGTGCAGCTCGCTGCGCCGTGTCTCCCCTTCGCCGAGTTCCACGATGGCCACGGCTTCCTCGCGCCGATCGAGCGCGGCCGCCCCCTCGTCGAGCTCGCCGGTGAACACGGCCCGCAAGTGGACCTGCGTGTCACCGTCGCCTTGTGCGGGCACGCTGGCTCCGCCTTCGAAGGCGCGCCCCTCGAGACCGAAGTCCAAGTTGCACCAATCGAGTTGCGCCCAGCCGTGCACGCGCAGATCGGCCGAGGGACCCGGCTCGCAGGGCTGGAGGGCGATGCGGCCGCTCGGGTCGGCGGCCGCATCCGAAGACGGCGGGTCGGCGGGGATCGCTGAGGGTGGGGCCGTCGAACTCGAGAGCCGCGCGCCTTTCGGGGCGCAGCCCAAGGCGAGGCCCAATGCCCAGCCCAATGCGAGGCTCAGGCCCAAGGCGGCGTGCCTCAGGGCTGCTTCTCGACGCATTCACGCTCCGGCTCCGACTTCGAGGCGAAGGGACGCCAGACCACCGAGCAGCGGCGGGCCTCGCCCTCGGCGACCTCGACGATGGAGCCGCCACGCAGCTCGAGAGACAGCTGCTCGTCCCACGAGGCGGGGGTCGTCGCCACCTGCACCGGAAGTCCCGCCTCGAGACGAAAGAGGTAGAGCATCGCGCCCACCGACCCGGTCCCTCCGGCGTACCAACTCTCTTCGCTGATCAGCACGACGGCCTCCTCGCCGGCCGGCCCTCCCAGGTCGCCGTAGGCCACCGCCTCGAGCTTCCAGATGTAGGTGTCGTGCATGCCGCCCATTTCGGCGTACTCGTGCATCTCTTCGACGCCGCCGCGCAGCGCCAACCACCCCGGCGCGTACTCGAAGTTGCACCAATCGATGTCGCGGATCTCCCCGACCGGCGATGGGCTCGGCGCCCCTTCTTTGCATCGAGTGAAGGCTCGCGGCTTCGCCTGCATGTCGGCCGAGCCCACCCCCTCGGGGACTCCTTCGGCGCCGCCGTCTGGCTGGGGCTCGGACTCGACCACCACGGCCGGCGTGGGGCTCGCGGCCGGTGCAGAGATCTCGGACGCGTGCCCTCCCGTCGCGCCGCAGCCGGCACTCACGACGAGGGCCAAGGGGCAAAGCCACGAAGCGAAGCGCAGCGGCATCGTCGCCATGCTAGCGCGGCCGAGCCCTCACGCGCAGCTGCGCTGGCACGGCCGCCGCCCGCGCGAGAGCCGGCTGGTCTAAAGTCGCCGCGAGCGTGAAGTACGTCCTCAAGACTTCGACGCCGCGCGGCAGCGGGCTCGATCTGGTCGCGGACCTCAACGTCCAGCAGCGGGCCGTCGTCGAGGCCCCGCCCGGTGAACTCTTGGTGTTGGCCGGGGCCGGCACCGGCAAGACGCGGACTTTGACCTACCGCGTCGCGCGACTCGTGCAAGGCGGCACGCCCCCCGACCGCATCATGTTGGTGACCTTCACCAACCGCGCGGCCAAGGAGATGGTCGCGCGGGTCGAGGCGCTGCTCGGCATCGACATGCGCCAGGCCTCGGCCGGCACCTTCCACCATGTGGGTCATCGGATCTTGCGCCGCTACGGCGAGGCGCTGGGTCTCGGCAGCGACTTCGGCATCTTGGATCCCGAGGACGCCCGCGACCTCATCGGCGGCGTCGTCGCCCAAGAGGGCTTGCCCGCGCTGACGGTGCGCCGTCTGCCCCAGCCGAAGGTCATCGCTTCGATCATCTCGCTGGCTCGCGGGACGCAGCGCTCGATCGCCGAGACCATCGACCGTCGCTACGCCCGTTTTTTGGATCAGGGGGCCTTCATCGCCCGGGTGGCGGAGCGCTACGCCGCCCGCAAAAAAAAACTCAACGTCTGCGACTTCGACGACCTGCTCACCGGCTGGCTCGAGCTCTTGCGCGACCCGGCGCACGCGGCCTTGGCCGAGCGCATTCGCGGCGCGCACGACCACGTGCTGGTCGACGAGTACCAAGACATCAACGCCTTGCAAGGCGCCCTCGTCGACGAGATGGCCAAGCTGCACGGCTCTTTGACCTGCGTAGGCGACGACGCGCAGTCGATCTACAGCTTTCGGGGCGCCGACTTCCAACAGATCTTCCGCTTCAATCAACGGCACCGGGGCGCCGAGATTCTGCGCCTGACCTTGAACTACCGATCGACGCCGCAGATCCTCGAGCTGGCCAACCGCTCCATCGCCCGCAACGAAGAGCAGCACCCCAAAGAGCTACGGGCGACGCGCTCCGAGGGCAGCGTGCCGGCGCTCATCCCCTTGCGCGACGTCTACCAACAAGCCGAGCTGGTCGCGCAACGTGTGCTCGAGCTTCACCACGAGCACGGCGTGCCGCTGCGCAAGATGGCCGTGCTCTACCGCAGCCACGCGCATTCGCTCGAGCTGCAAGTCGAGCTGACCCGCCGCCAGATCCCCTACTCGGTGCGCTCGGGGGTTCGCTTCTTCGAGCAAGCCCACATCAAAGACGTGGTCAGCTACCTGCGCGCGCGCGAGAACCCGCGCGACGGGCTCGCGTGGATCCGCCTGCTTCGCTTGTGGCCCGGGGTCGGCCTGCAGACGGCCGAGGCGCTGGCCGGCATCATCAGCGGCGAGGGCGACGGCGAGCCCCTCGATCGCCGCGAGGTTCTGCCCGCCTTGCGGGACTTCGCCGCCCGCGCCAAGGGCCGCGCCAAACCCTCGCTCAAAAAGTTGGTCAACGTGTGGGAGATGCTCGAGCACCCCGAGTACGACCGCCCCGCCCGCGCCATCCGACTCGTCGTCGAGCGCCACTACCTCGAGTACGCGGGCCGCACCTTCGCCAACGCCGACCAACGCGGCGAAGACCTCGAGCACCTCGCCGCCTTCGCGGACCAGTGGGAGCAAGCGCAGGCCTTTTTGTCCGAGCTGGCGCTCGTGCAGGGCATCAGCGCCGAGCAGGTCTTGGCCGCCGACGAACCCGACGACAAGCTCGTGCTCTCGACCATCCACCAGGCCAAGGGCCTCGAGTGGCCCGTCGTCTTCGTCTTGTGGCTGGCCGAGGGTCGCTTCCCGACCGCGCAGTCCCTCAAGACGCGCGAGGACCTCGAAGAGGAGCGCCGCTTGTTCTACGTCGCCACCACTCGTGCGGCCGACGAGCTGCACCTTTGCTACCCCACCGTCGAAGAGGGGCGCGACGGCCCGAGCAAGCTGCTTCGCCCCTCGCGCTTCTTGGCCGAGATCGACCACACGCCGCCGGTCTTCGATCGCTGGGAGATCGAAGAAGCGCCGCTGGAGTCCTGAGCGGGCTCACCAGCGGTAGTGGATCCGACAGCTGCGGCGCGCGTCGTCGATCTCGACTTCGGACTCGACGTCGGGAATCCCGCAGATCTCGAACACCACCGAGAAGATTCCGGCCCAGTAGGTGAAGCAGGCCACGGGGAGGTCGTGGATGTGCTCGTAGCTCACCGAGATGGTGTGGGCCTTGACGCCGACCTCCTCGTTGACGAAGCGCACCCCCTCGATCTGCTGCGCCATGATCTTGGGGATGCGCTTGAACAGCCCCGCCGGCTCGGGTCCGAAGAGGCGAATCGAGCCCTCGACCAAGGGGCGCATCACCTTCATCGGTCCGTGAAAGACGGACTCGCTCGCCACCACTTGCACCTCGTCGTCGTCGACCAGGCCCGCGAGGCCGCGAAAGGCGTACTGAAAGGCGACGGCCGGCATCCACGCGGCGCCGAGCGGCGGCCGATCCATCAAGGCGACCACCTCGGGCGGCACGCGGCTGCGTACCCCCTCGAAGAGTTCACGCCCACGCAAGGCGGCCATGAGTCCGCGCCAGGCGCTGGCCTTGCTGCGAAAGCGCGGCGCGTCAGCCTTCGACAAGCCGAACTCCGCCCCCAGATGCTGCACTTCGCTCACGCGCGGAAACTGGCCCAGCTGCGGCCCGAGGGCAAGCCTGGAGGTGCGATCGACGCCCTCGGGGCGGCCGGGCTCAGCGCGCCTCGCCTTTGCGGCGGATCTCGAAGACCTGGTGGATCCGCGGGCGCCGGGCGAAGTCTTCGGGCAAGGAGGCCCGGCTGCGATCGTCGACCGCGAATCGCTCGGCGAGGCCATCGTCGAGCGAGAAGCGGCGCGCGTTGGTCGAGAAGATCAAGGTGCCCCCCGGCGCCAGCGCCCGCATGCAGCTTTCGATCAGCTCCGCGTGGTCGCGTTGCACATCGAAGCTGTCGCGCATGCGCTTGGAGTTCGAGAAGGTCGGCGGGTCGCAAAAGATGAGGTCGTAGCTGCGCGGCGGCACCTCGGCCAGCCAGGCCATGACGTCGGCCCGCACGAAGCGATGCGCCCTTCGGTCGACGCGCGGATGCCCGCCTCGCGCCGCCGCTCCGAAGTTGAGATCGAAGTTGCGCTCGGCCCAGGCGAGATAGGTGGCCGACATGTCGACGCTGGTGCTCTCGCTGGCCCCGCCCCACACGGCGTGCACGGTGGCGCTCGCCGTATAGCAAAAGAGGTTCAAAAAGCGGGCGCGGTTGGCCTGCTCGCGGATCCAGCTTCGCACCGGCCGGTGATCCAAGAACAAGCCGGTGTCGAGGTAGCCCTCGAGCTGGACCTCGAAGCGGGCGGGCCCCTCGTGGACGATGACCTTGGCCTCCTCGTCGACCTTGCCTTTGGCCTCGTACTGCGACTTGCCACGCTGACGTTCGCGTCGCTTGAGGTGCACCTGCTGGCGCGTGGTCTCGGTGACCTCGCGGATGGTGGCGAGGGCGGCGCGTCGTCGCTGGCGGGCCGTCGCCTCGGGGATGGTGCTGGGCGGTGCGTACTCGGCCACGTGGATCCGCTCACCGTAGACATCGACGGCGAAGGCGTAGTCGGGCAAGTCCGCGTCGTAGAGGCGGTAGGCGTCGGTCTCGACGCGCTCGGCGTACTTGCGCCGCAGCTTGAGGTTCTTGCGCAGGCGGTTGACCAGGTCGGCGGGCAGCTCGGGCCCGGACTCCCCCGGCGACGCGGCCTCCCCCTCGGCTTGCTCCTTGCGCTCGGCCCGGGCCGCCTCGCGGGCCAAGGCCGCCTCGACATCGACCCGCAAGAGCTGGGCTTCGAGTCCCCCGGCGAGCACCTTGTGCCGACGCGCCGCGTGCAGGCCCATGGCCCGCCCGTGGCTGGGCTCGCCGGCCAGTACCGCCGCCTGCCAGCCCTCGAATCGGTCGCGCAGCACTTGGCCCAAGCGTGCGTAGGTCTGCGCGGCCTCGGCGTCGTCGCCCAGGCGCCGACCCCAGGGGGGGTTGGTCACCAAGATGCCCTGGCGGTCCGGCGGACGGATCGCCTCGATCTCCATGCACTCCAAGGTGATCGAGTCCTCGGCCTCGAGGGCCTCGACCTGCTCGCGCAGGGCCTCGATGGTCCGCTCGTCTTGGTCGGCGCCCCAAAGCGGCGGGCCTTCGTCCTCGACCCGTTGGCGACCCGCCGCGGCGCGCTGCTCGGCCTCGGCCCGCGCAGCCACCCAGGCCTCGCGCGAGAAGCCCGGCAGTCGCTCCAAGCTCCAATGACGGCGGCGTAGCCCGGGCGCGAAGTCCGTCGCCATCATCCAGGCCTCGAGCAAGAGGGTGCCGCCCCCGCACATCGGGTCGACAAAGGCCTGGCTGCCGTCGTAGCCCGCCCGGCGCAGCAAGGCGGCGGCGAGATTCTCCCGCAAGGGCGCGGGCGTTCGAGGGTCGCGCAGGCCTCGAAAGCTCAGCGGCTCGCCCACGAGATCCACCGATAGGGTCGCCCGGTCGGCGTGGACGGCGAGATCCAAGCTGAGCTCGGGCGCGTCGCGGTCGACGTCCGGTCGCGGCAAGCCCGCGTCGCGGTGCTGGTCGACGATGGCGTCTTTGAGGCGGTGCAGCGCGTAGCGGGCGTGGCCCAGCTGTGCGTTGCGGGCCAAGTTCACATGGATCGAGAAGCTGCGCGCGCCCGCGAAGAGCTCGACCCAGCGCAGACGCATCGCGGCGGCGTAAAGGCGGTCGGGGGTCGCCGCGTCGAGGCTGGCCACATGGCGCAGCAGGCGCCCACCGAGGCGACTCCACAGGCACACGGCGTAGACCGTCGCGAGATCGGCGTCGAAGCGGACGCCGCCATGTCCGCGCTTGATGCCGCCGGCGCCGAGAGCGGTCAGCTCATCGGCCAGAAGGTCCTCGAAGCCCCGGGGCCCCGTGATGAAATGGCTCTTTTCGCTCATCGCGTCGCTGTCAGCCCTCGTAGATCAGCTTCGACCCCATTTGAAGTCGCGCATGAAAAATGCCGCAGCCCGGCGGCCGCGGCGAGGGGTGGACATGACGAAGGCCGCCACGCGATGCGTAGGCGGCCTTCGTGCGGTTGTTTGGCTTAAAGGTCGTGCGGACGCACGGTGCTGCGGCCATTGGAGGTGCAGCGCTTGATCGCGTCTTGCAACATGGCGTGCACTTTTTCGCTGACGGCGCCGACGAGCTCGCCGTCGCTGCGCAAACCAGCTTCTTTGATGACTTCCTTGACCTTGGAGCCAACAACCACGATTTCTTTGGGCTTCTTTGCCATTTTGTACTTTGACCTCTCCGAGTGCGCGTCTGGGTTCGCCGCGCGCGGCGGCGTGGCCACACGTATATCCGGGCTAAAAGCGGCTTGAAAGCCCCTTTGAGGCCCCCTAGGCCGAAAACCGCGTTTCGCGCGGCCGGCCGCGCGGCCGCGCGCATGCCCAAGTTGTTGATATCAATCGGATTTGGCGCGTCGCCGGCGCGGCGATCTCCCACCCGAAAAAGGCGAAAAAAAGCGACGCGGGGGGCCCTTTGGAGGCCTCTCGGGCTCACCTGGAGAGGTCCGGAGGCGCCCAGCGGGCGAGTAGATCTGCGTGTCGGGGCCCCGTCGCCCGGGCCTCGAGGGCCCGCACGGCGGGGTTCTCGGCCGGTCGGCGCAAGGCGAGCTCGAGTCGGTCGGCCGGAGGGTCTTCCCACAGCTCGCTCCACTCGACCACGAGCACGCTGCCCGGCGGCGGCAGAGCATCGTAGGCCAGGCCCAGAGCTTCGAAGGCACCGCCGCGCACGGGTGCGCCCTCGCCCATGTCGCCGAGTCGAAAGAGATCGAGGTGCACGAGGGGAAGCGGTCCCTCGTGCGTCATGCAGACGGTGTAGGTCGGACTGCACACTTCACCAGGGGCGCGCAATCGCAAGCCCTCGCCGAGCGCGCGGGTGAAGGTCGTCTTGCCCGCCCCCATCTCGCCGCGCAACAAGATCAGCTCGTCGCCACGGCACGCCCTACCCAAGGCATGGGCGAGCTCGTGCATCTGCTCGAGGCTCAAAGCCGTCCAAGCGCTCACGGCCGCAGCCTAGCCCACGGGCCCGCGCGGTGGGAGACCGATCATGCGCCGTTGCGCCGCAAACGAGCGCGGTGGTACCCCATGGATGGATGCGTGCGACCTTGGGCCGAACTTTGGCGCTGGCGGTGACGGCGACGATGCTCGCTTGCGATCCGGCGCCCTTCGTCCCCGGTGAAGCCGTGCCCGAGCCCGCCCAGGCGCTGCGCCCGGTCGAGCGCGCCCCCGCGCCTCCCCAAGAGGCGCACATCGTCGACTACCGCATCGAAGCGAAGCTCGACGCCGAGACGCACGCCATCGACGGCAAGCTGCGCATGACCTGGCGCAACCGCACGCGCCGACGTGTCAAGTCCCTCCCCTTCCACCTCTATATGAACGCCTTTCGGGCCGAGGATACGGCCTGGATGCGCGAAGCGAGGGGCAGCCACCGCGGCGAGACCCTCGAAGACGGCGAGTGGGGCTGGATCGACGTGAGCGGCGTGCGCCTGCTCGAGCGGACCGCCGTCGAGGAGGTCGTCGGCCTCGCCGAGCTCGCGCCCGAGAGCGCCGCCGAGCTGAACTTTGCCGAAAATGCCGACCCCACCACCATGCACGTGGAGCTGCCGGCCGCCTTGGGTCCCGGCGAGGCCGTCTCGCTCGAGATGGACTTTCACACCCAGCTCCCGCCCGTCTTCGCGCGCACCGGCTACCACGAAGACTTCCACATGGTGGGCCAGTGGTTCCCGAAGATCGGCGTGCTCGAAGAGGCCGCCGGCTGGCGGGCGCACACCTTCACCCTCAACGGTGAGTTCTACGCGGACTTCGGTGACTACGAAGTCGAGCTCGACGTGCCGGCCGAGATGGTCGTGGGCGCGACGGGCATCCGCGTGGGCGAGAAGGTCGAAGGCGGTCGCAAGCGCCTGAGCTACCGCGCCGAGATGGTGCACGACTTCGCCTGGGTCGCCGATCCGAACTTCGTCGAGCACTGGGGCGAGTACGAGGGCATCCGGATCCGCCAGCTGATCTTCCCCGCCTTTGGATTCAGCGCCGACGCCCACATGCAAGCGCAACAAGCTGCGCTCGCCTCGATGGAGCGCCGCTTTGGCCCCTACCCCTGGTCGACGATCACCATCGTGCACGTGCCTGAGGGGGCCGAGGGCGCCGGGGGCATGGAGTACCCCACCCTCTATACGACCTCGGACGTCTACACCCCCTCGCTGCCCTTGCCGCCGAGCTGGTTTTCCGAGCGGGTGAGCGGCGTGTTCACGAGCGTCCACGAGTTCGGGCACCAGTACTTCCAAGGAATGTTCGCCAGCAACGAGCAGGCGCAGCCCTGGCTCGACGAGGGCATGAACACCATGAGCAACATGCTCGTGTACCTCGACGCCTACGGGGACCCCGAGGCGCCCGGCGGCGCCGACCCATGGATCGTGCGCATCTTGGGCCATGAGCTGCGCGTCTCGGACATGGCCAGCTTGTCTTTGCTCGACTCGCTCTACGACCCCGTCGATCAAGACGCCTCAGAGTTCCGCGCGCTGATCCCCAGCTACGGCGCGATGGTCTACCAAAAGACCGCCGCGCTCATGCTGACCCTGCGCAACTTGGTCGGGCACGAGCGCTTCGACGCGGCCATGTCGACCTACACCGAGCGCGCACGCTTTCGCCATCCGCGGGGTGCCTGGCTCGAAGACGTCCTCGTCGAGAGCCTGGGCGCCCGGGCTCCCGTCACCTCTTCCGACAGCGTGAGCCGGGGCCGGGCCGTCATGCTCGACGTGCGCGACTATCTCGACCAAGCCCTGCGCGAGGTCTCCGAGGTCGACTTTCGCATCTTGAAGGTGACGCATCGACCGGTGGTCGGCGAGTCGGGCTGGCACCGCGACAACGCCGGCAAGCTCGTGGTCACGGACGCGCCCGATCGACCCAAGCGCGAGAGCGCCTGGGACGACGCAGAGCTCGAGGCGACGGTGGTCGTCCAACGCCGCGGCGACTTCCGCGTGCCGGTCGAGCTCATGGTCGAGTTCACCGACGGGACGCGCGAGACGGTCACCTGGGACGGCCGCGCCCGCACGCAGATCTTCACCTGGCCCGGGCGTAGGGTTCGCTTCGCCACATTGGATCCCCACCGCAAGCTGTGGCTCGAAGGGCGTCGCCTCGACAACACGCGCGCGGCCGACGACATCGCCGACGTCCCCTCGGGGCGCGGGCTCGAAAGCCAGCTCGCCAACGTCGAAGAGGCCTTGGCCCTGGCCGCCATGGGGGTGATCGGGCCATGAAGTCGCTGCTTCGCGTCGTGCGCTCGCCCGGGCTCGTCATCGGGATTTGGCTCGCGCAGCTCTTTTTCGCCTGGCTCGGGGCGCGCTTCGTGGCGAGCAGCGTGCGCGCCGCGATGCAGGGCTGGATCTGGCTCGACGACGGCCACCAGCTCGCGGCGCTGATCGAGCTCTTCCACGATCATCCCGAAGTCCCCGCCGCCATCCTCACCTCTTTGGTCTTCTCGCTGACCCTCGGCTTGGTCGCGTGGACCGTGTTGGGCGGGGGCATCATCTCCCGACTCGCCTACCGCACCCGGGGCGCCGAGACCCTGGCCGAAGCGGGACGCTACACCGGCGCGATGCTCGGCTTGACCTTGTGGTCGCTGGTGATGCGCGCCTTGTTGCTCGGCTTTGGCTTCTTGCTCACCTTGGCGTGGGCGCCCTTGGCATGGACCTACCCGCTGTGGTTCGTGCTCGGCATGCTGGCCTTCGACGAGGCACGTGCGCGCGTGGTCCTCGAGGGCGCGCGCCCCTGGCGGCCCGGCACCACCGCCTTGTCCTTGTGGGCCGTGCTCAAGCGTCCCCTGCTGATCTTGGGGGTGCTCCTCTTGGTCGCCTTGCAGTGGGCGGGGCTCGGGGTCGCCGTCGTCGGGGCCGCCCAAGCTGGCTCCAGTGCGCTGACGCCGATCATGGTGCGACTCGTGGCTTTGTTGAGCTTGGTGTTCGGTTTGTGGCGCATCAGCGCCGTGATCGGCCCGCGGGCTTGGGACGATCCGCCGCCAAAGAACGCAGATGGCGTTCCGCGCCCGGCGTGAGTGGCCTAGCCTCGGGCTTCCTGGGTGTAAGTCGGACCGGCCCTGCCGCCGTTCGGAACCCAGACGCCGTGGGGCTGTCCTTGCCCTGCCGCGCACCCGGCCCCCCGTCATGTCCCGTCGTCATCTGCTCCCCCTCACCTTCGCCCTGCTCACCACCACGCTCGCTTTGCCGCAGCTGGCCTGCACGGGCAAGAACGGCGGCGGCCAAGGCCAAGGCGCGGTAGGCACGAGCGAGGTCGACGAGGGCGACGGCAGCTTGGTCTGGCGCGACGACGCCGACATCAGCGACGCGATCCCCGTCTCGCTCACGGCCAGTGACGGCACCGGCTTGCGCCTCACCGACTACCGCGCGCGCGCCGTCATCGAAGGCCCCCTCGCCTTCACCGAGCTCGACTTGGTCTTCGAGAACCCCGAAGCCCGGGTCCGTGAGGGCCGCTTCGAGATCAACTTGCCGCCGGGCGCCGCCATCTCGCGCTTCGCCATGAAGATCGATGGGCGCTGGCAAGAGGCCGAGGTCGTCGAGCGTCAAGCTGCGCGCCGCGCCTACGAGGACTTCTTGCACCGACGCCAAGACCCCGCCTTGCTCGAAAAGAAGGCGGGCAATCAGTTCCGGGCCCGCGTCTTCCCGATCCCCGCCAATGGCGTCAAGGAGATCAAGG
>JAUIJR010000524.1 GCA_030431075.1 Polyangia bacterium
GAAGCTCTTCATGACGCGGGCGGCCTGCGGCAGGCCATGGGTCACACAGCCTGGGCAGAGCATCTGGAAGGCGTGCATCACGATGACCTTGCCGCGCAGGGACTCGAGGCTGAGTGGGGTCCGTGTCCCCTGAACCCAAGAGTCGATGGACCAAGGTGGAGCGGGCGAAGCTGAGGGGTCGAGCGCTAGCATCAGAAGTCTCCCTCGATGATGTAGGGGTAACTCCACAGCGTTACCTGCAGGAGGACAGCCTTTCGCCAGGCGTTCTGCATCGCGTCGACCTCGGCCATGGTCACGCCGCCTCGGGACAAGAAGGGTCGCAAAGTGTCCACGATGGGCTGGGCGAGCAACGGGAGGAAGCGAAAGGGAACGAGCGGGCTAGCATGTGCGTTGTCGGTGGCGTTCTTCGCCACCCGATGATGCCGGCGCCCGATCTCGAACTGGTAGCGCAACCAGTTCTCGTCGTAGTCGGCCCTGGCGGTGTCGAGGATCCACTGACCGAAGCGAGCGCGGACGCGGGACAGGTAGTCGCCATCAGGCTGTCCGGTTTTCGTGTCGACGAAGCTGTCCAGCAAGAAAGAATGCGATCCGACGAAGCCGTACCAGACGTCGAGGATGGCCTCGCGCTGAGGATCGAGAAGTGGACCGCTGCGCCGTAGGGCGGCGACATCGTCTGGTCCGAGGAGACATGCGGCCATCATGTTGTTGAGATCCGCGAGGGACCACGGCGCGCGCGGTAGCTGCGGATCGCTGAATCGGTAGCCTGAGGGGGGGTGGGTGTCGTTGTCGTGGGTCATGTCGAAGAAACGCGCGCTTGCGCATTTTGTTTCGAGTCAAAACTACTTGCGCTCCGCGAGAGAGTCAAGTTAGTTTTGACTCGAAACTTGATGTGACCGAACGACCTGAAGATCCACTTTACCAGTTGCTCGAGCGCGTCTCGATCCTCATGCGGGAGGAGTTGCGCACGTTCGCTACTGGTGAGGGACTCAAGCTCGCGCAGCTTGAGGCGTTAATCTTCTTGGCACGAGCTAATCGCTACAGCGATACGACCTCGGCCGTCGTGGACTACTTGGGGGCGACCAAAGGGAGCGTGAGCCAAACTCTGTCCGCGCTCCAACGAAAGGGGCTGATCGAACGAAGTCCGGATCCCACGGACGGGCGTGTCAACCACTGCAAGGTCACCCAAGCAGGCGGACGGGTCGTTCTACGCGCGATGGCGGCGCGAGCACTGCCGACGCGAGATCATTCGGGTCTAGAGGCCTCACTGACGCTGTTGCTCCGGGAGATGCAACGTCAGCGCGGCGGTCGTAGCTTCGGAGTCTGCGGAAGCTGCCGGCACTTCCAGCGACACGGTCGTGGAAGAAGGTGCGGACTCACAGGGGAGCCGCTCACCGCGAGAGAGAGTCGCCTGCTGTGCCGCGAACACGAATCGTCCGGCGCGGGAGATCCAGGGGCTGCCTCTTGAGAGAGGGAAAATCCTTCGCGTTCAGTCGCTCAGGCCGGCGGACCCGCGCGCCTTTGCGAGCGCCTCGCGGACGGTCCGGACAGTTCCTGGCCCATCGAAGTAGCCGGTCGTGGGTACCGGCGCGCGGGCCTTTGCGCGCTCCAAGATCTCGGCGACTTCGTCGCCGGGCAAACGGCGAAGACAGCTCGCGTAGACGCCGCTTTCGCCCTCCTCGAGGGCGTTGTGAGACTCGAGTAGTCCGCGTATCTCGTTGGCCAGCGCCAGATCGGGGGTTGGGACGAGCAAGCTGGTCAAGGCGGCGTGCTCGACGCGCAAGCGGGCCAAGCGCTCTCGCTCGCAGTCGGGGTCGGCCCGACGCAAGGCCCGGAACAAGAGCTTCTCTTCGATGCCGATGTGTCGGAGGAGGCGCTCCCGGAAACGGGCGAAAGGCTCCGACCTGAGATTCGGGCCATCACACGCCGACTCGAGGAGTGCGTGAATGTCCCCGTGATCACGCGAAAGCCAGCCGCCGAGAGCCGCCTTGGGGTCAACCTCACCCATGCTTGGCTCCCAAGACCAAGAGGAAGACGGCGTCCGAGAGGGCGGTGACCTCATGGGCGAGACCCGGCCCAACACTCAACGCGGCCGGCCCGGCCTGGGCGTCGAGCTGCTCGCAGTCCGTCCCCACGGTGAAGCGAAGCGCTCCACGCAGGGGCATCACCCAAAGCGGGCGAGGCGTGCGGTGCTCCTTCATCACGGCCCCCGATGGCAGGGCCGCGAGGAGTACACGCATGCCCTCACTTTGGATCAACGGCCGGACGGTCACGCCGTCGGGCGTGTCTCGGCTGTCGGCCAACATGGCGTCCGCGAGCGCGCGCAATGGCCACGTCGCAAAACTGTCGGGCGTGAAGGTCGCGGGTGCAGGAAATTTCATCTGGGTTACTCGGTCATCGGGAGACCCGGTCGCGTGTTGATGAGTCCCCGCATGAGCCCACCAGCCATGGCCTGGGCCCGACCATGGATGAGGTCCGCACGTTCGGGCGAGAAGAGATCATCGAGCGTCGCCCGGAACAGCTCGAGCCAGCGGCCGAAGTGGAGGGGGTCGATCCCTTCGATGGCGGCGTGCGTGGCGCGAGGGTTCCCTGCGTAGCGCCGGCTTTGACAAAGCGCGCTGCTCCAGAAGTCGACCATCTTGTCGAGGTGCGGCTCCCACCGGCCGGCGAGACGCGCTTCGAACACCGGCCCGAGGAGGGGGTCCAGTCTGACCCGGCCATAGAAGTCCCTCACCATGGCTAGGATCTCACTCTCCTCGACCGTCAGCATCCTGTGAGGGCTTAGCATTAAAACAGGCACAAGAAATACTTGTTTTAAGCAGAGGGCTGCGAAATATTTGCCGAGTGCATCTCAGCCGCCGTAGCGATCTCGCCTTTCGACTCTTGATGCTCTTGGGCCTCGAGGGGTCGACCGCGGTATCCGTGAGCATCGCGGCTGAACGACTCGAAGTCTCCCAGCATCATCTCGCCAAGGTCGTGCAGGCGCTCGCCCACGCCGGTGTCGTCGAGACCGTTCGGGGGCGCGGTGGAGGAGTTCGCCTCGTCCCTGATGCCGATGAGTTCACCGTCGGCAGCATCGTCCGTGCGCTAGAGCCCATGACCTTGGTCGAGTGCTTCGACTCCGAGCGCAGTCGGTGTGGATTGCAGCCAGCCTGCCGTTTGGCGCCCATGTTGGATCGAGCGGTCGAGGCCTTTTTGGCCAGCCTCGATGCACACACCCTTGGTGAGCTTTGGTCACGTCCGAGGCGGCTGCGGGTGCTGTTGGGCTGAGATCGGGCCTATTGGGGAGGAGGTCCGGAGGCCTTGCCCACATCGAACACATAGCTAAAGCCCAAGACGCCGACGAAGGGCCAGCGCAGCTCGCCGTTTTGCGACCAAGTCGCGTAGGGGACTTTGGCTTGGAGGTGCAGCTGCCACTTCGGGGTGGGCGAGAAGAAAGCGCCAGCGGTGGCCAGCAAGCTCACGCGTCCGCTGTTTCGGGCCGGGGCGTCGCCCCAGCTCGCGGGCGTCTCGAAGTAGACCTCCGGCTGTAGCAAGAAGGACCATTTTTCGAGGCCGAAGTTTGCGCGGGCCCCGACGCCGCCGACGAGCACCCGACTGGCCCGGTAGCCGTGGCGGTTGCGG
>JAUIJR010000049.1 GCA_030431075.1 Polyangia bacterium
TCGGCCAGGACCGCAACGGCAACAGCGTGCCGGACGACGAAGAGGTCGGCGCCGACGCCATCGACGCGATGGGCAACCAGTGCTTCCAGGTCTGGCCTTACAACGGCACCTGCGACGGCATGGGCAATCCCGTCGGCTCGCACCCCGACAACCAAAAGGCCGGCTTCGTCCGCCAAGAGGCGCAAAACTCGGGCGACACCCGCATCGACACCGTGCGGATCGGACCGGGCTTCTTGGGCGCGCTGGTCGGCTTCAACTACCAGATCCACAAGAACTTCGGCCTCTTTGGCGAGTTCCAAGCCGGTGGTTGGTTCCCCTCGACGGGTAGCGCGCTCTTCGACCTGACGGTCGGGCCGGCGATCACCTTTTAGTCATCCGCCGGGAAAGGAAAGGGGCGCTCGCCAATCGGCGACGCCCCTTTTTACGTAGACGGGCTCAAGAGAGGCGGAAGACGCCCGAGCCCGGGCTTTGGGTGGGCTCGGGAAGCTCGACGCAAAAGCGGGCGCCCGCGCCAGCTTCGCTCTCGACCTCGATGCGCCCGCCGTGGTCGCCCACGATGCGCTTGACCAAGGCGAGGCCAAATCCAAAGCCCTCGAGCTTGCCGCTTTGGAAGGGCTCGAAGATCCGCTGCATCATCTCGGGGTCGATGCCGCGTCCATCGTCGATGACCTCGATGCGATGACCTTGGGCCAGCTCGGTCAAGCGCAGCTCCACGCGACCTTGGTGGGCGGTGGCCTCGGCCGCGTTGCGCAGCAAGTTCCAGGTGAGCTGCGTGATCGAGGCGCGGTCCAGCTGCGCGTGGGCTCGCTCGGGACCCTCGAAGACGAGCTCGACCTGGGCGTTGGCCGGATCCGCCCGGAAGGCCTCGACCACGTCGCGTAGCACACGGGCCAGGTCCACGGCCTGAAACTCGAGCGGGCGCGGACGGGTGAAGGAGAGCATGTCGCTCACCATGCGCTCGAGACGATCGGCCTCGCGTCGGATGATGGCCAGTAGACGCCGGTCTTCGTCGCCGAGCTGGGCTTGATCGATCAGCTCGGCCGAGCCGGCCATCGCGGCCAGCGGGTTGCGAACCTCGTGCGCAACCGAAGCGGCCAAGCCACCGACGGCGGCGAGCCGCTCTTTGCGGCGCAGCTCGTCTTCGATCTGACGAAGGTCGGTGATGTCTTGAAAGTGGAGGACCCAGCCCATCGATCCGCCTTCGCCGTCGCGCAGGGGGCCGACGCTACAGCCGAAGACGCGCCCGGCCTCGTTGACCAGCTCGAAGCGATACTGGCCGTCTTCGCCCTCTTGGCCGGCCGCGAGGGCCGACTCGATGCCCGGCCAGAGCGTCTCGGCCGGCAGTCCCGTACACGCGGCGGCTTCGCGGCCGATGAGGCGGGCCGCTTGGGGGTTCAAAAAGGCCACCCGCATCTGGGGATCCAAGGTGGCGAGACCCGAGCCCAAGGAGCGCACGATGTAGTGGTTGAGCGCGCGCAAGCTGGCGAGCTGTTCGCTCGATCGCCACAGCTGGGTGTTGAGCTGCACGGCCAGCGCTCCGACCGCGCCGATGGCCACCAGCGAACGAATGATCGCGGCGACGTACTCGCTGGTCGTGGTGGCCGGCACGATGCCCGGGGGGTACTCGGGGGCGATGGCGCCGCTCATCTGCAGGCCGGCGAGGCTCGAGAAGATCAGCGCGCACGCGCCGGCCGCGGCCAGGCAGTGGGCGCGCGTCCCCATCAGCGCGCTGCCCAAGATCGCGATCAGGTACAAAAAGACGAAGGATGAATCGAGGCCGCCAGTCAGCTGGACGACGACGGCCGAGAGCACGATGTCGACGGCCGTCTGGACGAAGGCGAAGCGCTCGAGGTTCTGCACCCGCGGCAAGAGGCGGGCGAAGATGATGGTCAGGCCAAAAGCCAGACCCAGGGTCATCCACCCGATACCGGCGTAGTAGTCGCGCGGGTCCGGGTCGTTGGCGACGCTCAGCGTGGCCAAGAGCGTGACGACGACCAAGATCGCCAGGCGAAACAGCATGAAGTAGCTGATCCGCCGCACGCGGGCCTCCCGCGGGCCTTCGCGGTCGTAGCGCTGGTCTCGATCCGGGGCGGGGAACTCCGCCATGGCTCGGCGCCCCCGCGGGCTACTTGATGCCGCCCGCCACCGAGAAGATGGGCAGGTACATGGCGATCAGCATGCCGCCGACGCCGCCGCCCAAGAACACGAGGATGATCGGCTCGATGAGTGCCGTCATCGCGGCCACGGCCTGGTCGACCTCGTCCTCGTAGAAGTCGGCGATCTTCTGGAGCATCTCGTCCATCGCACCGGTGCGCTCACCGACGCCGATCATCTGCACCACCATCGGCGGGAAGATCGAGGTCTGCATCAGCGGGCTGGCCAGATCACGGCCCTCGGCGACCTTCTCGCGGGCGTACATGATGCCCTTTTGGATCACGGCGTTGCCCGAGGTGTTGGCGACGATCTCGAGGGCGTCGAGGATGGGGACGCCCGAGGCGAGCAGGGTGCCCAGGGTACGGGTGAAGCGGGCCACGGCACCCTTGCGGATGACGGGGCCGACGACCGGTACTTTGAGCAAGACCATGTGCCAGGCGTATTTGCCCTGGTCCGTCCGGATCAGCGCGACGAAGCCGACGACGGTGACCACCATGATGCCGATGATGAGCAAGAGGTTGTCGACCACGAAGTGGCTCATGGCGAGGACCACGCGCGTGGGTCCAGGCAAGGAGCCGGCGCCGAGGTCCTTGAACATGTCCTCGAAGGTCGGCAACACGAAGGTCATCATCACGCCCATGACCAGCACGCCGACCACCAAGATGGCGGAGGGATAGATCAGGGCGCCGCGGACCTGGCGACGAAGTTTGTCGGCCTTCTCCAGGTAGGAGGCGAGGCGACGGAAGATCAGGTCGAGAATACCGCCGGCCTCACCGGCCGCGACCAGGTTGCGAAAGAGGTCGTCGAAGACCTTGGGGTGTTGGCCCATCGAGTCGCTCAGCGAGCGACCGGCCTCGACGCCGTTCTTCACATCCATGATGACCTTGCCGAAGTGCCGGTTGTCGGTCTGACCGCCGAGCATGTCGAGGCACTGCACGATGGGCAGGCCGGCGTCGATCATCGTCGAGAAGGTACGCGTGAAGATGACGAGGTCGCGGAGCTTGACGCCCGAGCCGATGGTCGGGAGGTTGATCTCCAGCGGCTTCTTTTTGACGTTGGTGACGACGAGGCCTTGGCCGACCAGACGCGACCGCACCGCGTTCGCGTCGTCCGCCGTCATCACGCCGGAGCGGTACTCGCCGTTGCGGTTGGTGGCTTCCCACAGGAATTCGGCCATCGCTTTATTTTCCCCGTTCCTGCTGCCTCAACGCCAGTTTTCCGCCGATTCGAGCCTCAGCGGGCGCCGCTGCGGTTGATGAGTCCCTTGCCCTCGGCGAGCATCATCTCGAGCTCGTCGGGATTGCTCGACCTGGCCAAGCCTACCTCACGGGCGATCAGGCCCCGCTGGATGAGGTCCGAGAGCGACTGGTTGAAGGTCTGCATCCCGTGTTTTCCCTGCCCAACCTGCATCTGAGAGTAGATCTGGTGGATCTTGTCCTCGCGGATGAGGTTGCGGATGGCGTCGTTCGGGATCATCACCTCGACCGCGAGTGCGCGCCCGCCGCCGCGTTTGGGCAGCAGCGACTGACACATGACACCCTCGAGCACGAAGCTGAGCTGGGCGCGGACCTGGCTTTGCTGGTGCGGGGGGAAGACGTCGATGATGCGGTTCATCGTCTGCACCGTACTGTTCGTATGTAGGGTGCCAAAGGTCAGGTGACCGGTCTCGGCGATGGTGAGCGCGGCCTCGATGGTCTCGAGGTCGCGCATCTCGCCGACGAGGACGACGTCCGGGTCTTGGCGCAAGATCGACTTGAGCGCGCGGGTGAAGGAGTTGGTGTCCGGGCCGACCTCGCGCTGGTTGACGAGGCACTGCTTGTGCGAGTGCACGTACTCGATCGGATCTTCGATCGTGATGATGTGCTCGCGCCGCATCTCGTTGATCATGTTGATGATCGCCGCGAGCGAGGTGCTCTTGCCCGAGCCGGTGGGTCCGGTGACGAGCACGAGACCGCGGGGCTTTTTCGAGATCTCTTTGAGCACCGGCGGCAAGCCGAGCTCGTCGAAGTCGGGGATCCGGTAGGGGATCAGACGAAAGGCTCCGGCCACGGCGCCCTTTTGCAGGTAGACGTTGCCGCGGAAGCGAGCGAGGCCTTTCACGCCGAAGGAGAAGTCGATCTCGAGGTCTTCTTCGAAGCGGTGCTTTTGCTTCTCGTTGAGGATCGAGTAGCAAAGCTGCTTGGTCTCGATCGGCGAAAGCGGCGGCGTCTTGAGCGGGATCAAGCTGCCGTTGATGCGCAGCTGGGGGGCCGAGCCCGCGGTGATGTGAAGATCGGAGGCCCCTTGATCGATGACGGCCTTGAGCAGCTGATGGAGGTTGATCTTGGCCATGGAGAGGGCGCCTCCAGGATACAAAAAAAACGAGGCCGCGGTTGTCCGCGGCCCAGGTAGTCAGGGGTGGGAGCTTGGGCGCGGGGGCCGACTCAGTCGGGCGCCGTCACGCGGGTCACCTCGGCGAGCGTGGTGACCCCGTCTTTGATCTTGTTGAGGCCCGAGCGGCGCAGCGTGTTCATGCCGAGGCGAATCGCCTCTTGCTTGAGCTCGGCCGCCGACGCGCCCTGCAAGACCAGGTCTTTGAGGCCATCGCGCATGACCATGACCTCGTACAAGGCGATGCGGCCCTTGTAGCCGCTGCCGCCGCACAGCTTGCAGTTGGGGTCTTGGCCCTTTTGCGGCTTGCACTCTTTGGCCTCTTGGGGGCTCATCCCCGCGTCGATCAGGGCCTGGGTCTGGTCTTCGGGGTCGTCTTTGGCGCACTCCGAACAGACTTTGCGCGCGAGGCGCTGGGCCAAGATCATGTTGACCGAGGAGGTCACCAAAAAGGGCTCGACGCCCATGTTGAGCAGGCGGTTGACCGTGCTCGGCGCGTCGTTCGTGTGCAGGGTCGAGAGCACCAAGTGGCCCGTGAGTGCGGCTTTGACGGCGATCTCGGCCGTTTCGAAGTCGCGGATCTCGCCGACCATGATGATGTCGGGGTCCTGCCGCAAAAAGGAGCGCAAGGCGGCCGCGAAGTTCAAGCCGATGTCCTCGTGCATCTGGCACTGGTTGATGCCCTGCAAGTTGAACTCGACCGGGTCCTCGGCCGTGGAGATGTTCTCGGACTCGGTATTGAGCTCGGCCAGCGCCGAGTACAGCGTCGTCGTCTTGCCCGAACCCGTGGGGCCGGTGACCAGGCACATGCCGTAGGGACGGTGGATGCACTCTTTGAAGTCGACGAGGGGCTCGGGCTCGAAGCCGAGCTTGGTCATGTCGAGCTGAAGGTTGTCCTTGTCGAGCAGACGAAGGACGATCTTCTCGCCGAAGAGGGTGGGGAGCACGGAGACGCGAAAGTCCATCTCCTTGCCCTTCGACATCTTGATCTTGATGCGACCGTCCTGCGGGAGGCGGCGCTCGGCGATGTCGAGGTTGCTCATGATCTTGAAGCGCGAGGTGATCGCGTTCTTGAGCTTGAGCGGGGGATTCATCTCGTGGTGGAGCACGCCGTCGACGCGGTAGCGGACGCGGTAGCTCTTCTCGTAGGGCTCGATGTGGATGTCGGAGGCGCCCTTCTTGATCGCGTTGAGCAAGATCAAGTTGCACAAGCGCACGACCGGGGCTTGCTCGGCCTCTTCTTGGCTGTCGACCGCGTCGTAGTCCTCGCTGCCCGAGTCCTGGTACTCGAGGTCTTCGTCCATCTCGAAGCCGTCGAGCACGTCGCGGTAGCTGGCGACCTCGGCCTTCTCTTCGTAGTAATGGTCGACCGCCTCTTCGATCGCGGTGTCGGTCGTGACCACCGGCTCGATGTTCAAGCCGGTGAGGAACTTGAGGTCGTCGATGGCGTAGATGTTGGTCGGGTCGGCCATCGCCACGATGAGCGTTTGGCCCGCGCGCTGCACCGGCATGCAGGTGTGCTTGATCGCCACATCCTTGGGGACGAGCGAGATGAGCTCCGGATCGATCTCGAACTCTTCGAGACTGATCGAGGGCACGCCGTACTGCTTCGACAGAAAATCGGTGAGCTCGCGCTCTTGCAAAATCCCGAGGCGCTGCAAGCTGTAGGCGAGTCGCCGTCCGGTCGAACGCTGATCCTGCTGCGCCTCGCGCAGCTGGTCGGGCGTGATCATACTTTCGCGGACGAGCAGCTCACCAATACGTTCTTGGGCCATGGGCGGAGGGGACCTCGGCGAAAGCTTACTATCGGCGACCGCGCAGCCCCAAGTGGCCTCGCGGCGCGCGGCTTCCATCGACCCGCGAGAGCGCGAGCGCGCGTCGCCGCGAAGGGCCCGGCTGGCGTCGCGATGGCCGCGTGACCCGGCTGTGCTTTGCCCTCGAGTTGCGGGTGCGCGCCCGGCCTTCGGGGTTTATGCTCGCGCGCCATGGCGATGAACAAGCGCAGCTCGCGCCCGCGCGGCCGAAACTCGGCCCCATCCGGAGGTCCTGCCTTGCGGTCGGCGGGAGTCAAAGTGGCCGCACCGGCGGCCGCGGCTTTGCGCGCGGGGCATCCGTGGGTCTTCAAAGAGGCGCTTTTGCGTCCGCTCGCCGTGGACACCGGCCAGGTCATCGCCGTCGCCGACGAAGACGGGCACCGCTTGGGCTGGGGCCTGGCCGACGGGGACGCCACGGTCGCGGTGCGCATGCTCGGTCGCGGTCAAAAGCGCGAGTTCGATGCGGCCGAGGTCAAAAAGCGGGTCGTGGCGGCCCTGAAACGCCGCGAGGGTCTGCTCGACGACGGCGTCGTCGAGACCCAGCGCCTGATCCACGGCGAGGGGGACGGCCTGCCGGGCTTCGCCGTCGATCGGCTCGGCGATTGGTTGGTCGCCTACAAGTACGCCCGCTGCGTCGAGCCTTGGCTCGAAGATGCCCTCGACGCCGTCATGGAGGCCGCCGCCCCCAAGGGCATCTACCTTCAAGACCGCGTCCGCTCGGTCTCGGCCGAGGAGCGGCGCCCCAAAGCCGAGCTCGTACGCGGCAGCGTCGCGCCGGCCGAGTACACCGTCCACGAAGACGGCCTGGCCTTCGTGGTCGACCCCAGCACGCCGGTGAGCCCCGGCTTGTTCTTGGATCTGCGCGAGGGTCGTCGGATCGCCGAGACCAAGTGCGCGGGTCGCCGCGTCTTGAATCTCTTCTCCTTTACCGGCGCATTTGCCCTGCGCGCGGTGCGGGCGGGGGCGGCCGAGGTCGTCAACGTCGACGCGGCCGCGCGTTCGCATGCGCGCTGTCGGCAAAACCTCGCGGCCTCCGGTTTGGACTCGGAGGCGGTCGAGGGCGTCGCCGGGGACGCGTTCAAGCACCTCGAGCGCTTTCGCCAAAAAGAGCGCGTCTTCGACTTCATCGTCGTGGATCCGCCACCTTTCTCGAATGTCGACGGCAACGTCTTCTCGGCGCTGCGCCACTGGCAAGAGCTGACCGAGGCCGTGGCCCACGTGGCCGCGCCGGGGGCCTTGGTCCTCGCGGTCTGCAACGCCGCGGGCCTGGCCGAGTCGGACTTCCTCAACTCGGTGGGTCGCGGAGCGGCGGCAGCGCGCCGCCCGGTGCGGATCGTCGGCGAATACGGCCTGCCGCCCGATTTCCCGGTGCTGCCGGCCTTCACCGAGGGGCGCTACCTCAAGGTGAAGCTGCTGCACTTCGCTTGAACCCGGGCGCGGGTACAGGTCTCGGCCTGCGCGGGTCGCAGCGCGTCGGGCTCGTTTGCCGCCGCGGGTGAATCCGAAGTAATTTCGGGGGCGGCGCGAGGGCGCCGAGAGTTTCGATGAACGAGATTTTCGATCGCGTGTTGCAGGCGGCCCGCAAGCTGGGGGCTTCGGACGTTCACCTGAAAGTCGGCTTGCCGCCGGTCTTCCGCATTCGCGGGGGCCTGCGCACGCTCAAAGACGTGCCGCCGATGAATGCGGACGTCATCAACACCTTCGCGGTGAACATCATGAACCACAAGCAGGCGGCGGTCTTCGACCAAAACTGCGAGGTGGACTTGGCCTACGGCACGCCCGACGGTTCGCGTTACCGCGTCAACGTCTTCAAGCAGCGCGGCCAAACCGGCATGGTGCTGCGCATCATCGCGGCCGACGTGCCGCCTTTCGATCGCCTCGGCCTGCCCAAGCGCGTGCGCGAGTTCTCCCGCGAGCACCGTGGGCTGGTGCTGGTCACCGGCGTCACCGGCTCGGGCAAGTCGACGACCCTCGCCTCGCTGATCGACTTGATCAACGCCGAGCGCCCGGCCCACATCGTCACCATCGAAGATCCGATCGAGTACGTCTTCCAAGACAAGCGCTCGGTCATCAACCAGCGCGAGCTCGGCTTCGACACCATGAGCTTCGAAGGCGCCTTGCGGGCGGCGCTGCGTCAGGACCCGGACGTCATCTTGGTCGGCGAGATGCGCGACTACCAGACGATCCGCACGGCGATGACGGCGGCCGAGACGGGCCACTTGGTCTTCTCGACCCTGCACACCCTCGACGCCAAGGAGACCATCGGCCGCATCGTGCAGATGTTCCCGCCGCACGAGCAAAACGCGATCCGCTTGCAGCTGGCCTCGATCCTCAACGGCATCATCTCTCAGCGCTTGCTGCCGCGCGCCGACGGTCGCGGCATGGTCCCCTCGGTCGAGGTGCTGGTGAACACGCAGCGCATCGAGGAGATGATCAAAGACTCCTCGCGCACCTCGGAGATCCCCGACGCGATCAAAGAGGGCGTCCACCCCTACGGCATGATCAGCTTCGATCAGTCGCTGACCTCGCTGGTGAAGGCCAAGCTCATCAGCTACGAGACCGCGCTGAGTGCGGCCACGAATCCGGACGACTTCGCGCTCTTCTTTCGCGGCGTCAACTCCGGCAACTCGGGCGACGACGCCTTCGAGATCGAGACTTAGTTCACGTTCAGGGGGCCCGGGGCCCCGCGCTCCGTCGCTGCGCTGCGTCGCGCGAAGGAGCACCGCGGCCGCGAGCGGGCCCCGCGGTGAGGGGGTCGTGTTCGCGGCGATTTCGACTATGCTCCGCGGACCATGAGCCGCGAGATGCCGCGACTGGGCGCCCACGAAATTCGCCAGCGATTTTTGGAGTTCTTTGCCGCCCGTGAACACACGGTGGTCAAGAGCGCCCCGCTGGTGCCGCAAAACGACCCCACCTTGCTGTTCACCAACGCGGGGATGGTGCCCTTCAAGGACGTGTTCACCGGACGCGACCAACGCCCCTACACGCGCGCGACCAGCTCGCAGCGCTGCTTGCGGGCGGGCGGCAAGCACAACGACCTCGACAACGTCGGCTTCACGCCGCGGCATCACACATTCTTCGAGATGCTGGGGAATTTCTCCTTCGGCGACTACTTCAAGGCCGAGGCCATCAAGTGGTCGTGGAGCTTCTTGACCGAAGTGTTGGGCATCCCCGCCGACAAGCTCGTGGTCTCCGTGTTCAACGGCGAAGGCGAGGACGCGCCCTTGGACCAAGAGGCCTTGGATCTGTGGGCCGAGATCGTCCCGCGCGAGCGCATCTACACCCTCGAGGCCAAGGAAAACTTTTGGCAGATGGGGGACACGGGGCCTTGTGGCCCTTGCAGCGAGATTCACATCTTCAAAGGCGAAGGCACGGCCCCCGGCGACGCGCTGCGCGAGGGCCCCTTTGGGCCCGGTCACCAAGACGACCTGTACACCGAGCTTTGGAACTTGGTGTTCATGCAGTACGAGAAAAAGGAGGGCGGCGAGATGGTCTCGCTGCCGCGCCCGAGCATCGACACGGGCGCGGGCCTCGAGCGCCTGGCCGCGGTCATGGCCGGTGCCGAGTCCAACTACGAGACCGAGCTCCTCGCGCCGATGGTCGCGCGGGCCAAGTCTCTCGCGGGCGTCGGCTCCGACGGCGGCGCCTACGGCCAGGCGCCCTTTCAGGTCATCGCCGATCACGCCCGGGCGACCAGCTTTTTGATCGCGGACGGCGTGTTTCCCGACAAGGGCAAGCGCGAGTACGTGCTGCGCCGCATCATGCGTCGCGCCATCCGCTTTGGCGCCAACGTCGGGCTCGAGGACCTCTTCTTTCACCAGATCTGCCACGAGGTGGTCGATCGCTTCGGCGAGGTCTACCCCGAGCTGCAAGCCGCGCGCGCCACCATCGAAGAGGTGGTCAAGACCGAAGAGAGCGCCTTTCGCCGCACCTTGGATCGCGGCTTGCGACGCGTCTCCGGCGTCATCGCGGGCCTCGAGGCCGAGGGCAAAGGGAAGGGCGACTTCCCGATCGAGGAGGCGGCCGTCTTGTACGACACCTTCGGCTTTCCCATCGATCTGACCGGCGTCATCGCCAAAGAGCACGGCCTCGCCTTGGACGAGGCGGCGGCCGAGGCCAAGGTCAAAGAGCTCCAGTCGGGCGGCGCCGCCTTCAAAAGTGGCGACGCCGGCGTGCAAGACCTCTACTTCGAGGTGGAGGGCAGCCTCGACAAGTCGGCCTTCGAGTTCCTCGGCTACGGCGAGCTCGAAGCCGAAGCCGAGGTCTGGGCGCTCATCGCCGAGGGCAAGGCCGTGCAAAGCGCCGGGGCCGGCACGCGGGTCGAGGTCTTCTTGTCCGCCACGCCCATGTACGCCGAGTCCGGCGGCCAGGTGGGGGACCACGGAGAGATTCTCGCCAGCGGACTGCGCGTCGCCATCGACGACGTGCAAAAGCCGACGGGGGGCATTCACATCCATCGCGGCGAGGTCGTCGAAGGCGAGCTCAAAGTGGGGGCCAAGGTCAAAGTCGCGGTCGAGGTCGCGCGCCGCGACGCCATTCGCCGCAACCACTCGGCCACGCACCTTCTGCACCACGCCTTGCGCGAGGTCCTCGGGGAGCACGTGATCCAAAAAGGATCGCTGGTCGAAGCGGAGCGCCTGCGCTTCGACTTTAGCCACGGCAAGGGCCTGAGCACCGAAGAGCGCGAGGAGATCGAGCGACGGGTCAACCGCGAGGTGCTCGCCAACGCCGACTCGACCACGCGGGTGATGGAGCTCGAGGCGGCCAAAGCGGCCGGCGCCATCGGCTTGTTCGGCGAGAAGTACGACGACGAGGTGCGCGTGGTCTCGATCGGACGTGAGTCGGTCGAGCTTTGCGGCGGCACGCACGTCGCCCGCGCCGGAGACATCGGCGCCTTCGCCATCACCACCGAAGGCGGCATTGCCCAGGGCGTGCGTCGCCTCGAAGCGGTGACCGGCATGGGCGCGGTGCGCCACCTGCAGACCCTTTCGCGCGTGGTCGCGGGGGCAGCCCAAGAGCTGCACGCCGGTTCCGTCGACGAGATCGAGGACAAGCTCGGACGACTGGTGGCGGACAACAAGCGCCGCGAAAAAGAGATCCGCGACCTCAAGCGTCAGCTCGCGGCCGGAGGCTCGGCCGCCGCCGATCCCATCGTCGAGGTCGAGGGCGTCAAGGTCTTGGCCAAGAACGTCGGCGAGGCGGATCCCAAGACCCTGCGCGCCGCGGCCGATACCCTGCGTGACCGCCTGCGCTCGGGCGTGGTGATCTTGGGCGCGCAGCGCGAAGGCAAGGCCAGCTTGTTGGTGGCCGTGACCGCGGATCTGACCGCGCGCATCCACGCGGGCAAGCTCGTCGGTGTGCTCGCCGCCCACGTCGAAGGGCGCGGCGGCGGTCGGCCCGAGATGGCCCAAGCGGGCGGCCCCAAGGTCGAAGGCATCGCGGGTGCCCTCGAAGCGGCGCCCGCCGCCGTCGGAGCCCAACTCGGGGCCTGAGGGCTCGGGGTTCGAGGCTGGGGGCCCGTTGAGCGGCGAGGGCGCTCGCGCGCCTCGCTTCTTTGGCCGTGCGCGCGGCGATGGCCTAAGATGCGCGCATGGAGCTCGAGGAGCTGCTCGCCACCGAGGGTCTCGATCCGGCCGAGCTGATGACCTGGGCCCGGACCCGCGTCGATCAATTGCTCGGTGAGGGACCCGGCGAAGGCGAGCTCGAGGCGCTCTTGCAAGACCTGCCGAGCCTGCGGCCGGCGGCGACCGACCGCGAGCTGCTCGGCGAGGATGAGGACGGATTTTCGGGCCTGCGCACTGGCAACTTCGAAGCGATCGACGAGCCGATCGCCGACGAAGAGGAGGCCGGCGCCCCCGAGGAGCTCGAGGCGCTGCAAAGCGGCGAGTACGAGATGGTCGATGCGGACGAACTCGAGGAGCTCGACGTCGAAGAGCTCGAGGAGTTCCAAAGCGGCGAGTACGAGATCGTCGAGGCCGACGAGGACGCGGCCGAGCCCAAACGCGCCGGGGCGCCGCCGCCTCCGCCGCCGCCCGGGGCCTCGCATGCGCCCGACGATGACGACGACGAGGACGACCTCGACATCGACATCGACATCTGAGCGTTCAGGGCGACCGTTCGGGGCGAGCGCTCAGGGTGACCGTTCAGGGTTCGACGCCGGCGAACAAAAAGGCCCGGATCGCCGCGTCGCGTCCGGCCGGCGTGCGCGCGTCGAAGTTTTCGGCCGTCGCGCCCTCGGACTCGTAGATCGACTGCATGGCCAGGTCGCCGGGGCTGGCCCCGGCCTCCAAGCTGGCCTCGAGGGGATCCAAGAAGCGGGCCTCGGTGCGGCCCTTGCTGTCGAGGACGGCCATGCGGTCGAGGGCTTCGCGGGCGAGCGCGACCAAGCCGCGCGCGCTCGCCAAAATCTCGGGATCGTGGATCCCCTGGCGTCGTCCGCGGCGCCAAAGGTCCATGCGTCCCGCGTGGTCGTACGGGCCGACCAACTCCCAGGCCGCTTGGCAGCTGGCGTCGTCGTAGAGCAGGCCTTTGAGCAGGGCCGGCAAGGCGCACACGAAGCGCGAGCCGACCGAGTCGACACCGCGGACCTCGATGAAGGGCTTGATGCGGACCTCGGGGAACAAGGTGCTCAAGTGCAGCTCCCAGTCCGCGAAGCTGGCCCGATGGCGGGTGCCGTTCGGCCCGACGAGGCCCTCGGCCAAGAAGTCGGCGAAGGGGCGGTGGTGGGCGATGTAGGCCCCGTCGCGCTTGATGAAGAACATCGGCGTGGCCAAGGCCCAGTCGATGTACTTCTCGAAGCTGAAGTCCTCGTCGAACAAGAAGGCCGGCAGGCCACAGCGATCGGGGTCGACCTCTTCCCAGACCTCGTTGCGGTTGGACTGCAGGCCGTTGACGCGACCTTCGTACAAAGGCGAGTTGGCGAAGGCAGCGGTGAGCGCGGGCGAGATGGCCAGCGCCGTGCGCAAGCGGCGTCCGCACTCGGCCTCGCTGCCGTAGTCCATGTTCGCTTGCACCGTGCAGGTGCGCGTCATCATGTCCAAGGCGCGCGCGCCGTGCTGCGGCAGATAGGCCCGCATCACCTTGTAGCGGCCCTTCGGCATCCAATTGATCTGCTCGAGGGTGGCGAAGGGATGAAAGCCGCAGGTCGTGAAGCTCAAGCCGAGCTCTTTGGCCACGGCGTCGAGCTCCTCGAAGTGGTTCGAAAACTCGGCGCAGGTCTCGTGCACCGTCGCCAAGGGCGCGCCGGAGAGCTCGAACTGCCCGCCGGGCTCGAGGGTGATCGAGGCATTGTCGCGCTCGAGCATCACCGTCTCGCCCTCGAGTCCCTTGTCGTAGCCCACCCGCCATCCGAATCGCTCGCGCATCAGCTCGAGCAGCGGGCCGATGTGATTGGGGTAGTCGATGGGGACGCGTCGGTCGCCCTCGAGCACGAAGCCGAACTTCTCTTGCTCGGTCCCGATCAGCGTCTGCCCCGGCCGGATCGCCCGTTCAAAAAAAGCGACGAGATCGTCGCGGTGCAGGGGGGCGGATTCGGTGGTCACGTGGCTTGCGGGAGCTACGCCCCGAGGGGCAGCGAGTTACGAGCGCGCGACTTGTACCACCGGCGCGCACCCTTTCAAGGCGTGGTCGGCTTTGTGAGGACCGGGGGGAGGGGAGGGGGGCGCGCGAAGGGCGGGCCGGGGCTCCGGTGCCGCGAAGCCCGCTTGACCCCGCCGATTTGGGGTTGCTAGCTTCGGCTGCCCGCAAGCGCGGGCCTCTCGCCATGGCCCAAGGACTCGACAGCTCCTCCCCCTGCGTCGTCGGACCGCAGATTTCCATCCGCGGCACCTTGGTCGGTGAAGAAGACCTCGTCGTCGAGGGGCGCATCGAAGGCGCCGTCACCTTGGCCGGCCACCTCACCGTCGCGCAAAACGGCGTGCTCGAGGCCAACCTCGACGTCGACAGCGTCGAAGTCTGGGGCGAGGTCGTGGGTGACATCGTCGCCTCCCGCTCCATCAACATCCAAAAAGGCGCGCGCGTGCACGGCAACGTGACCGCCCCGCGCGTCATCATTCAAGACGGCGCCGCCTTCCATGGCTCGGTCGAGATGGAGGTCAAACTCCCCGACGCCCTGGCCAAGTCCATCCGTCACTGATCTCCCACACCTCGCCTCGAGCACCCCCGAAAGGTCCCAATCAACATGGCCCACACCGTCATTGGCAGCAGCATCGTCGTGGACGGCGAAATCACCGGCGACGAGGATCTCGTCATCCTCGGAACCGTCAAAGGACGGATCAGCTTGCGTGAGAACATCATCGTCGAGCCCACCGGCGTCGTCGAAGCGAGCGTCGAGACGGCCACGATCACCGTCAACGGCTCGGTCACCGGCGACATCCAGGCCACGGAGCGCGCCGAGCTCAAGACGGACTGCCGAATGGTCGGCGACATCCGTGCCCCCCGAATCCTCATCGCCGACGGTGCCTCCTTCAAGGGCAACGTCGACATGGACGGCTAGTCGAAGCGCATGGCTACCCGAAACACCCCCGTCGCCACCGGCGACGCCGTGCAAGAGACCATCATCGGCGCGCGGATCGAGGTCCGCGGCCGCATCGAGGGCCAAGAAGACCTGCGTGTCGAAGGCCGGGTCGAAGGCGCCATCTCCCTGACCGAGACCCTCTTCGTCGAGGCTTCGGGCGTGGTTTTGGCCACCGTCGAGGCCCACGACGTCGTCGTCTCGGGCGTGGTCGTCGGAGACGTGACGGCCGCGAACAGCCTGACCCTCGAGCCAGGCGCCAAGCTGGTCGGCAACATCTCGACCCCGCGTCTGATCATCGCCGACGGCGCCGCCTTCAAAGGCGAGGTCGCCATGGGCGAAGTCCCGGCCGCGACCCGCGAGCGCGCCCGCGTGGCCGCCCGCCGCGAGGCCGCCCAGCGCACCAAAGGCAGCAGCAAGGCCGCCCCGGCCGCCCGCGCTGAGGCTCCGGCCGCCCGGGCCAAAGCCGCCAAGGCGCCGCCGCGTCGGCCCTCGGCCGCCAGCCGCCCCGCCGCGGCCCCGGCCCGTGGCGACGACGACGAGATCACCGTCGTCGTGAAGCACGCCTCGCTCAAGCGCGGGGAAGCGCCGCCCGACGAGGCTCCGGCCCAGCGTCCGGCGCGCAAGACCCAAAAGAAGTCGACCAAGAAGGCGGCCAAGAAGGCCCCCAAAAAGAAGGCCAAGACCGCACGTGCGCGGGTACCGGCCCGCGGCAAGCGACGCGTCAACCGTCGCTGAGGGCGTGAGCAGCCTTCGAAGGGGCGGGCGCGGTGTGCCCGCCCTTTTTGTTACCATGCGCGCGAGGAATCACCCCGATGCGCAAGTTCGTTTTGACCACCCTGGCTTTTGCGGTGCTGGCTACCGGCGCCTGCAAATCGGAGGACCCGAACTCCTTCGAGGCCCACCTTCCGAAACTCGAGCAGGCCGACGCGCGCGCGCAGGGCTTTGGCGACCTGCAACGCCTGGTCAAGACCATCGCCACCTCGGACAACGCCGAGCGTAAAAAAGAGTTCGGCGAGAAGGTCATCCCCGTCTTCGTCAAGATCTGGGACGAGGCCAAGGAGCACCGCGTGACGATGCTCGAGATGATGCGCGACATGGGTCAGCCCAGCGACGCCGCCGTCGAGATCTGGTCCAAGGCGGTCGTCCTCGACGGCACCACCGAGACGCGCCAAGGCGTGCTCATCGCGCTGCAAGGCGTGCGTGACGCCAAGGCCACGGCCGTCGCTCCCGCCATCCGCGAGGCCTTCGACAAGCTCATCGACGACCCGGCCAACGACTCGGGCGAGGCCACCGGCGAGATTCGCCTCGAGTACGCCAAGACCCTCGGCGAGCTGCGCGACGCCCAAAGCACGACCGTCTTGCTCAAGGCGCTCGGCGAAAGCCACGAAGACCAGCCCGTCGCGGTGCACAAGCAGGCCGTCGAGTCGCTGGCGCTGATCGGCGCTTCGGATCCGGAAGTCGTCGACGCGCTGCTCACGGTGCAGTTTCGCGTCCCCGACGCGCCCGGCACCCAAAGCATCGGCGAGCGGGCCGCACGGGCCCTGGCCGCAATCGGCGATGGCGCCGTGCCGCGCGTCATCCAGATGCTCAAAGGCGAGATCGAGGCGGTCAACAAGCTCGCGGCCGAAAACGGCGTGGACTTGCTGATCACCCACCAGCTCGCGGTGAAGATCCTCGGCGCCATCGGCTCCGAGAAAGCCGTCGAGGACCTCGTCGCCTTCATGCCCTCCGAGGACTGTAGCGAGGACGCGAAGCCCAAGAGCGCCGAGGACATGGACGCCGCGAAGGTCGGCGTGCGCGCCGTCGTCGCCCGCTCGCTCGGCGAGATCGGCTCGGAAAAGGCCGTCGACGCCCTTTGTGGCTGCCGCAACGCCACGCACAACCCGGGCGACCTGTGGGAGATCACCACCGCGCTCGGTCGCATCGGTGGCGACAAGGCCTTCGCCTGCCTCACCGACATCGTCGCCAACAACGAGTACAACCCCGAAGATCTCGTGAACTCGGACTTCCGCTACGAGATCCGCTGGGAGGGCGCGCGTTGGATGGTGCTCTCGGGCAAGGCCAGCGACGCGGCCAAGATGCGCGAGGTCATCGAGGGCCAGTCGGACGCCAAGGTCAAAGAGAACATCGGCAAGTGGGAAGAGGGCATCAAGACCCTCGAGAAGTGCAAAGACGACGCCGCTTGCTACACCGAGGTGCTCAGCGATCCGGGCGCGAACTGGTTCGCGCGCGAGGTTGCGGCGACCCAGGTCTCGCGCCTCAAGGCCGGAGACCTGGCCGCGGCCGAGGAGATCGCCCGTGCCTTCAAGGTGCGCGACCCCGGTGCCCGTGTGACCATGGCCCTGCTGACGGCGCAAACGGCCGCCGGCAAGCCCTGTCACGCCTGCGCCGACGCCCTCGAGGCGGTGATGGACAGCGAGTCGGGTTCGGCGAGCGCCGACATGCAAGCCGCCTGGCTGACCGCGCGTCAGTCCATCGCGAAGCTCCGCAAGGGCGACGCACCCGCGCCGGCGGCCGCGGCTCCGGCCGAAAAGCCCGCAGCCGAGGGTGAGCCCGCCAAAGAGGGCTGATGGGCTTCGCTTCGGCGAATCCACGCAAAAGGGCCACCTCGCGGTGGCCTTTTTCGTCCCGCGGAACCCCGGGCGCGCGGCGCTGTCTCAGCCGCGTGCGCCCTTTTTGTGCCCTCCGCTCGCGCCTGCGTCGACGCACCTTGGGGCTGAGCGTGGCGCTGGCGGCTCCGATGGTGGTCGGCTGCGCGCACGCTCGCGGCCCGAGCTCGGCCGCGGCGAGTCGCGGTGGCGAGTCGGCCAGCGAGATCGAGCGGGCCGAAGCGGCGCTGGCGGCCGACGACGGGGCCCGGGCCGTCGCTTTGTTTCGCCGCGTCCTCGAAGCCGAGGATCTCGACGACGCCCAGCGCCTGCGCGTCTACCCGGGGCTCGCGCGTGCCTACGAGAGCGTCGGCGACTTCGAACAGGCGATCCGCAGTTACACGGGCGCCCTCGAGCTCCCGCTCCCGGCCGTGGATCTCGTGCGCGCGGAGCTCTTGGCGCGCATGGGCGCCGCGCAAGCCGAGCTCGAGCGTTGGGAGGACTCCGAAGCGACGCTCGTCGCCGCCTACGGCGCGCTCGAAGCGGACGCCTTGCCCTCGACCCGCGTCGAGTTGCTGGCGCGACGGGCCTATGCGCAGTTCTCGAGCGGCGCGCTCGAGCCTTGTCTGGCCACCTTGGACGAGGCCGAGGCCGTCTACGCGCGCGCCCAAGCCGAGGACACCGAGCGCTTTTCGACCTTCTACTTCGTGGGGATGATGCGCTTTTACCGCGCGGCTGTCCTGCACGCGCGCTTTCGGGCGATCGAGGTCTCCTTGCCCGAGACGCAGATGGCCAAGGACTTCGAGGCCAAGCTCGCCTTGTTGACCCAAGCCCAGGACGCCTACAACGCGACGATCGAGACCAAGCACGTGTACTGGGTCTCGGCCGCGGGTTTTCAGCTCGGCCACCTCTTCGAGGAGTTCTATGACGCGCTCATGCACGCGCCGGTGCCCGAGTGGCTCGACGAGTCGCAGCGTCGCGTCTACTACGAGGAGCTCAAAGCGCAGCTGCGGCCGGTGGTGAACAAGGCGATCTGGGTCTTCGAGAAGAACCTCGAGGCCTCGCGCCGGCTCGGCTACGAGACCGAGTTCACCCAAGAGACCGAAGCGGCACTCGCGCGGCTCCAAGAGCTGCTCTTGGCCAGCGACGTCGGACTCGGGGAGCCCCATCCCGAGCTCGCTCCGCTCGGTGATGCGAGCGCTCGCGCACCCGAGGCGGCGTCGGCGGTCGAAGACGCGCTCTTCTTGCCCGAGCCGACCCCGCTTTGACGTGAGGCTGACCACGAGCTCGACCGCACGGCGGTGCGCTCGGGGCGATCTTCGCCGCGGGTCGAGAACGCGGCGAAGACCGCCAAAAAAGCGGGGAAAAGGGCGTTGACACCCCCCAAAAGCCGGAGCTATACACCGCGTCCACCGAAGGCCGAGACCAGGCCCAAGGGAGCCTCCGAGCCAAACCACACGCTGGCGTAGCTCAATTGGTAGAGCTCCTGATTTGTAATCAGGCGGTTGCGGGTTCGAGTCCCATCGCCAGCTCCAACGGCACCCGAAGCCCACCGCCAACGACCACCTAGCTTTTCGCTTCGACCGCCTTCGACTTCACTTAGCTTCGACTCTGCTTCGACTTCACACCGACCCTCAGGAGACGAGAGCACTTCACTAACTGACCACGCACGGATGGGTTCCCGAGTCGGCCAAAGGGAGCAGACTGTAAATCTGCCGCGTTTTCGCTTCGAAGGTTCGAATCCTTCCCCATCCACCACTTTCTCGTCATCGACAAGCTCCCCGGCCTGACCCGCCGGGACCAACTGCGGGAGTAGCTCAGTTGGTAGAGCGTCAGCCTTCCAAGCTGAATGTCGCGAGTTCGAACCTCGTCTCCCGCTCCATTTTTTAGACCCCGATCTCACATCGAACCTGCTCTTGTAGCTCAGTTGGTAGAGCGCATCCTTGGTAAGGATGAGGTCAGCGGTTCAAATCCGCTCAAGAGCTCCCGGGGACCCGGCCAGACCCTTCGGTCCCCGCAACATCAACCCCACGCGAAGCCACGCAAAAACCCAAGTCGAGAGAAGCCATGTCCAAGGAAAAGTTCGTCCGCGACAAGCCCCACGTGAACATCGGGACCATCGGTCACGTTGACCACGGCAAGACCACCCTGACCGCCGCCATCACGAAGGTGTTGGGCGATCGTGGTTGGGCCGAGAAGGTCGACTTCGAGAACATCGACAAGGCTCCGGAGGAGCGCGAGCGCGGCATCACGATCTCGACGGCGCACGTCGAGTACAACTCGGAGAAGCGCCACTACGCGCACGTCGACTGTCCGGGACACGCCGACTACATCAAGAACATGATCACGGGTGCGGCGCAGATGGACGGCGCGATCCTGGTCGTGTCGGCGCCGGATGGCCCGATGCCGCAGACGCGCGAGCACATCTTGCTCGGCCGTCAGGTGGGCATCCCGGCGATCGTGGTCTTCTTGAACAAGGTGGACCAGCTGGACGCCGAGGACGAGGAGATGCTGGAGCTCGTCG